>CAVFUV010000329.1:0-2014 GCA_963625735.1 bacterium | reverse complement strand
TACCGTTAAGCCCTTCCGGCAGATGCATGATCTTGATGGTATTAAGCGGTTTTTCAAAAAACTCGACACCAACCGTCGACCAGCTTTTGATTATCTCATAAGACTCGTCATATGTCAAGCCCGTGTGGTCAACTTCTTCTATTACGGCTTCGGTTTTGGGCACGATATACTGCAATGTGCCGTACTGCTGATCCTTTACAAAGCGAAGACGGAAGCACTCGGTACGCTCAATGCCTTCCGCAATTGCCTCACGCATAAGCTCGGTGTCGAAGTCACCCTTCCAGTATTCACCGGTGCCTATGTTGAGTGTCGCGGGGACCTGCCCGTAGTTGTTAAATGCGAAGAACATGAACTGCTGTGCCTGAGTTAAGGGATACGCGTCGACTATCTGCCCATTTGAGAGCTGTGCTTTAATCGGTTCCATTGGTTACCTCCAAAAAAACTTTTTTTATTTACTATATTCATTGAATAATTAACAATTAAGAATTAACAATGTCGGAAGACACTTCGTGTCTTGGATTGTAAAGCTGTGTCTCAAGCGAAGCTGACTCCACACTCCACACTCCACACTCCACACTCCACACTTTACGAAGTGTCACCTCTTGCTCCTTGCCAACTTGTTTACGCGCTTTTCTTCGGTCTGATGATTTTGCCGGAGGATGTGCGTGTAAAGGGTTCGTCACGAAGAACGATTTTGTCAATCTCTTTTGCGGCTGTGCTTTCGGCGTTTACACGTGCGACAGCCTGCTCAAGATAGCCCATTATATCGTTAATCTCATTTTTCTGAGCGTAATCGTAATCGGGATAAATCTCGGCTACAATCGAATTGCCTTCGCCGTAGACGACCATTTCTTTTACCATGGGTTCGTCGGCGTATTTCTTTTCTATTTCTTCGGGGCTTACATTTTCGCCGTTTGAAAGAATGATTATATTTTTAAGTCTGCCGGTGATAAACAGCTCGCCTGTTTCGGTAATTCTCGCCATGTCGCCTGTCATAAGCCAGCCGTCCTCGGTGAATACCTTCTCGGTCTCTTCGGGGCGTTTGTAGTAGCCCATAAACAGTGACGGAGTCTTAACCTGAAGCTCGCCGCCTCTTAAACGCGCCTTAACGGTCGAAAGCAATCTGCCCGCGGATGAGCCACATGTGTCGGGCTGAGGAACGGAAAGACGGGGACCTGTTTCGGTCATGCCGTAGCCGGAGCGAACCTTTATTCCCATCTCCGCAAATTCCTGAGCGACCTTGCCGCTTAACGGTGCGCCGCCGGCGACTATACGCTCATATCTGTCACCGAAAACCATCTCGGCAACCTTGCGGGGCTCCATATCGGGGTTGTTCTTTCTGAGAATACGCGTCTTGCGGAGAAGCGACTCGATAATCATCGGCACCATACGCATAAAGTGCGGACGGAAACGCAGCATATTCTCTTGAAGATATCTTATATCTTCGTTAAGACAAACGGTAACTCTGTCTTTCATATTCTTAAGGAAGTCGGACGAGAAGCAGAATATATGGTAAATGGGAAGAACATTAAGCGTTGTCTTGCCTGTGTCAAATTCCTCTTCATAATAATATATGTTAGACAGAAGCGAACGCGAGGAATGCATTGCACCCTTTCTTGCGCCCGTTGTGCCGGATGTGTAAATTATAACCGTGCAGTCATCGGGATCAATTGCGACGTCCGAAAGCGAAGCATATTCGGAATTGTCATCGAATTTCGTGTAAATCTCGCCCAGAAGCGCGGGAGTGATTTTTATATAGTATTTAACATTGGGGCAAAGCTTTTTAAGCTCTTCAATTCTTGAGTCATAGCTTGAATCATAAAATACAAGCTCAATATCGGCATCGTTTACAAGATAGGCATTGTCCTCGGCGGGTGAATCGGACGACATCGGAACTGCAACATTGTTCGAAACAAATACGCCGTAGAACGACATAAGATATTCATAAGTCGTTTTAGCGATAAGGGCTACATGCATTCTGTTTGAGTTAATGCTGCGAATATATCTTGCCGCC
>CAVFUV010000328.1:0-2020 GCA_963625735.1 bacterium | reverse complement strand
GCAGGACAATTTTACGCTATTTGTTCAGGACAGATACACTGTTAAAGCCGTCAGCGAAAAAACACTTGCCGTGTGCGAATATCTGAGTGACTGCAAGAACGTTTACTGTGACAAGCCGCAGCTGTGCATTTGCTTTATAAGCGGGTGTCTGACGGGACTTCCGAGACCTCTTACCGTTGCCGAGGGGCTTAATCCGTTTATAACCGAATACTGTTCGAACGGCAAAAAGAAATTCATGGGCGCGGTGCTTGTCGACTACACAAACGAAAGTATATGCAACGCAATCATAAACACAAATTTTTGATATCAGAGGAAGAGAAAAATGAAGAGAACGTTATGTGCCGTGTTTGTCATAGTCAGCCTGATTCTGTCGCTTACCGGTTGCGGTGAAAACGGCAGGGCGGCAATGGATGAAGTATACGCAGAGTATAATAACCTTGCCGCAGACTGCACTTATATTAAACAGGACGGCAAGGAAACTTCGACTTTTTCGCTTAAGGGCAAAGAGGAAAAAAACTGCTGTATTACCGTCGATTTGGGTGAAAAGAAGAGCTTTAACACCGTTGTGCTTAAAGAGAGCGGGCAGAATGTTACTCTTTTTGAAATTTACGGCTCGAATGATAAGGACACGGGATATGAATTTCTGTATCAGTCCGACTGCATCGAGGGCGGTCACACCTGCTTTCTGGGTGACGTAGAATACAGATACTTAAGAATTTTCGTAAGTGAATCGTCCGACAATTTCAGACTTACGGATTTTGCCGTCTATGATATAAAAGACGAAAACGCGAAAAATCTGCGTGTTACAAGCTATCTTGTTGCAACCGGTGTCACAGAAGACACGGACTTTTCGGGTCTTGACGCGGTAACCGACCTAATTGTTTTCGGTATGGCAAAATATGACGCCAAAGGCAACATTTATTTTGTTGACGGCAACGGGAACGAGACAACCGAAGACAAATACGCTGAAATGCTCGATATTGTAAAAACGGCAGTCGGAGACAGAGATATAAATCTTATCTGCGATATTTCAATGCCGTACAATGACAACCACGTTGATATAAATTCGATGATGAGCGACGAAAATGTCGATAATCTGTGTGCAAATATTGCCGCATTTGTTGATAAATACGGCTTTGACGGCTTTGATATGGACTATGAATACCCCGAAAACAAATCCGAGTGGAAGCTGTACAACAACTTTTTGAGAAAAATCGATAAGGCTCTTCCCGACAGGATTATCTCTCTCGCAATCGCGCCGTGGGATCTTCAATTCGACGAGGATGTTATAGAAATTATCGACAGAGTCGAAGTCATGCTTTACGATATGTTTACGGCACACGGGTATCATTCCATATTCCCCGTTACCGCTAACGGAATAAGAAAAACGATCAAGGGCGGATTTTCGGCGGACAAAATCGATCTGGGCGTGCCGTTTTATTCCCGTCCGACAAATAAGCTCGGATATTGGGGCAATTACAACAGCTTTGAGGGGCAGCTTGACAGATATACAAATCTCATCAGATACAACGGCTTTGACCACAGCGGCAACCCCATGACAGCACCGCAGTATATAAATTCCGTGCAGATGATTTCGGACAAGACGGCTTTTGCGGTTGACGCGGGTCTCGGCGGCATAATGGTGTGGCATTTAAGCTGTGATCTGCCGTACGATAACGAGCTGTCGCTGTTCAGGGCGATAAACGACACGAAAATTGCAAAGCAGTAGGCAAAAAGCCTTTAACGAGGGGTCGGGGACCGGGAACCGGGGGGGCAGGGGCTAAGGAAGGCACTAAGTGCCTTGGATTATAAAGCTTCGCGACATGTGAACAAACCACCCGTATATAACTGTTAATTCCGCAGATGCAGGCGCAATGATGCCTCACCTGCGGTTTTTTTTCGTAGGCTCGGTTTTTTCTTTTCAGCGAAGCCATATAATCCAAGTCCGCATTACTTCCGAAATTGCTATGAACCTGTCAAGTTTTTTGGACAAATAAAGTTCGTAAAAAACTAACAGTTA
>CAVFUV010000327.1:0-2040 GCA_963625735.1 bacterium | reverse complement strand
GTCATTATGCTGTTATATATGTCCGAATTGAGAAAAGCATTGACGGCATTGTTGTCAATAAGCTCCGCCTGCTCCTCTGTAAGTCTTGCACAGTTCACGAGCCGCTGCTTTTCATCTTCAAGATTAATTTTGGCGTTTGCGAAATCGCAGTACTGCATAAACAGATGTGTAACAGTGCCTTTTTCCGCCGCCGAAACACCGCCCGAAATAAACCCGGGGACTGCTTCACCGAAATACTCAGGCGAAAACCGCTCGGCATGCAGTGTGCTTGCGGTATGCTTTGCGAGGGCGATTGATGTCGGCAGAAATCTGTAATCAAGCGACATTCGGTCAATGAGCCGCTCGACCGTTTCGGGATTTGCCTGTGCTTCTTCGACGGACACTTCTTCGGGGGCTTCGGTCACTGCGGGTCTGTCAATCTTAAACACAGCAGGGAATGTGTCGGGGGCATATTCGGTGCATTCCGATCTTAAGGAATACGCATCGTGATGATGAATAAACGCATACATAAACCAGTCATAAGAAGAGCTTGCGTTATACACAAAATATGGATTTACGGCACTGTTTTCGGGGCACAGGGCGTTATAGTAATCAGCATTTGCGCCGTTTTTTGACGGACAGGCGGAAATCATATAGAGCTTCTGTTTTGCACGTGTCATGGCGACATATAAAACTCGCAGCTCCTCGCTTCTCTGTGACCGTTTTTTGTAGAGTGAAACGGCGACACTTGAAAGGGTTTTGTATGATTTAATCTGTTCGGGTTCTCTTACCTTTATGCCGAGACCTAAATTCTGATCCGTTACAAGAATATCCCTTGTGTCGGTATCGTTGAATTTCTTGGTAGCTCTCGCAAGTATGACAAACGGAAACTCAAGCCCCTTGGAGCTGTGCATTGTCATTATCTTAACACTGTCGGTCTCCCCTTTTCCGGTAACCTTTACGGATGCGCCGCTGTTTTTGAGATCATCGATATAGCGTACAAATCCACCGAGTGTTTTTGTGGAGTCGTCACTGTATCTGTCTGCCATATCCTGAAGCGATTCAATTGCGTTTCGTCTTAATTCACCGTCGGACAGTGCCTTAACGGATGTTTTAAGTCCGACAGCATCGAAAATAAAACGTACAGCCTCCCCTGCCGACATCAGCGAACAGACACGGCGAAGGGATGAAAACAGGCTTTTTATTGACATGCACTGTTCGTCTCCCATATCGGCAAGTCTGCGAACACGTGCCCAAAGTCTTGCGTCATCGGGCAGAGTGTCTTTTGTCTCGATTCTTATTCTTGCGGCGTCTTCGGGTGTCATGCCGAACACGGGAGAAAGCATTACAGCCAGAAGGTATACATCATCGGTCGGGTTATTTACGGCATGCAGAAGACTTACGGCGAGGCGAACTTCCGACGACTCGAAAAATCCCGTTTTTGAGTCAATACCGACGGGTATGCCGCTGTCTCTGAGAATTTTAGAAAATGTCACACTGTCGGTTTTTGCCGAACGCATAAGTATGCAGAAGTCGCCCCAGCGTGCAGGACGCATTGTGTCTCCGTCCGGCACAAACAGTTCTTCTTTTTTCTGTTTTATGAATGCCGCTATATATTTCGCTTCCGCCTCGACCGAGTTATCGTCGACTATATGCATTTCAAAATCCGCAGTGCTCGGTTCGTTCTCTTTTCCGGGGGCGGGGCAAAGGCGTTCGTCCTCGTTATAGTCTATTTCGCCGCATTTTCTTGACATAAGACGGTCAAACATGAAGTTTACGGCATGAAGCACGCCGTTTGACGAGCGGAAATTGTTTTTTAGAAAAATTTTTGATTTTTTCTCTTTGCCGTCGTAGTAGGGGTAATTTTCGCTTTTTTCAATAAAAAGCTCCGGGCTTGCCATTCTGAAGCGGTATATACTCTGCTTAACGTCACCGACAAGAAACATATTTTCGCCGTTTTGCGACAGGCAATAAAAAAGTGTGTCCTGTGCCTTATTTGTATCCTGATATTCGTCTATCAGAATTTCGTTGAAACCTCTTGAAAGCTCTCTTGCCGCCTCG
>CAVFUV010000326.1:0-2057 GCA_963625735.1 bacterium | reverse complement strand
CCGCAGGACTTCCTTATTTTCCCCGGCCCCGGCCCCCGGTCCCCGACCCCTTTCCCATTGCTAATTTTTACTCTCCTCTGCTTTTAATCAAAAGGTACGCTTTCAGCACCGCCGCCTGCGTCTTCCCGTCCTTAATCCTGCCTGCCATTATATCGGCGACAAGCTCGTCAATCGGCACAGACGCGTTTTCGAGAAACTCGTCAAAATCGGGATGATTTTCACCGAACGAAAGCCCCAACGCGAGATACATATAAATAACCTCGGTTGAGTAAGCGCAGGTCGGGTAAAATTCCCCCAAAGAAATAAACTCCCTTGCCGCGGCACCCGTCTCTTCCTTAAGCTCTCTTTTGGCGGCTTCAAGCGGATCTTCATCAACACTGTCACGCTTGCCCGCCGGGATTTCGGTCAGCACCTCGCCCATAGGATATCTAAACTGCCGAACGACCAGCACACGCCCGTCATCCGTCACCGGAACAATGCACGACGCGCCCTTGTGCAGAACATAGTCACGCACCGCGCCGTTGCCATTGGGCAGCTCTATCTTATCATGATACAGTTCAAAAATCGGGCCTTTATATATCTTTTCACTTTCAATCTTTTTTTCTGTCAAATTGGAATTATCCACCGTTAATTTTCCTCCATTAGCTTTATGATAGAAATAATGGGTCGGGAGTCCGTAGGAACACGGAGTGTGGAATTACTTTACAAAAGGTTATTTTGTTCGGCATTGCCGTTGGCTTAGCCGGGCCGCATGTGTTATTCTCCGGTCCCCGGTTCCCGGTCCCCGGCCCCTTTCATCGCTGTTCCAATCGCAAAGGCCGTCACTGCAACTGCCATACAGGAGATTAGTCCCGCTTTTTTCTTCCCTTCACCGTCCGCGTCCCATATATACCGGAGTTTCGCTTTAAGCGACTTTCCGCACAGATCTTCATATGTCAGAAAACGCGTCTTTATATCCTCGGGGTTGTTTTCGTCAAGCTCAATGACACGAACGCCCCTCATTTTGCTCCCGTAGCATCTGAATGACGCACACGAGGACTGCAATATCCTTATCCCGTCAACCTCAGCTTCAAAGCAGTTCAGGTGGTCATGCCCCAGGACAAGCGCCAGCACATCGCCCTGCTTTTTGAGTGCCTCAAACTGACCGTAATTTTCTTCACAGCCTATTATCGGCTCGCCCAATACTCCCCTGCCCCTTGTCGGGTCAAGCTTAACATACCGCTCCTTTTCGCCCTTACGGAAAAACGGAACAGCCCCATCGTCGTTTTTGCCGCACTCAACGTTCAGGCTCTCAAGCTCCGGCGGGGAAATATGCTGAAACATAATCGAGGGCAAGTTTTTGCCGCCGTTCTCTTTTTTCAGCTCTTCACTCTTTCCGGCATACCAGACGACTGCCTGCCTTTTAACGCCCGTATGGCATTTTTCCTCGGCTTTATCGAGCCACGCGCTATCCGTAAACCACAGATTAAACGCATTGCGAGTGCCGTCGGAGGACTTTATCGTAAGATTGAATGTATCGACATCCCCGCTCTCCGGCGTGTCCGCAAGACCGATAAAACAGCCGTATGACCGCCAGATTTTCGCCTGCTCCTCTTTCGTGATGAAATTCATATCATCATGATTGCCGTAAATCATCGTAAAGGGCAGTTTTCTTTTTTCGGGCTGAGAAGCGACATGGTCTATCGCCTTTTTCATCGCTTCATATTCCCCTTCGGGCGACAGAATAACCTTCCTCGAGCCGAATCGGGCGTCCCTTAAGTGATTGCCGAGAATATTATCCCCGGTAAACACGACCAGGTCGGGCTTTACCGTATCATACGCCTTATCGAGCATCTTAATCATGGTTCTGCGAACGAACTGCAGATCCTGCGGATCGCTTACCTGTAATATTGTAAATTTTCCGTTTTTATTAAAAGACAAAGACATAGGCCATAAACTCCGATATTTTTTATTGGTTTTATTCAACACTTCAAGAAAAAGGGGCGGGGAAGGGAAAAAACACGAGAGTGGAGTGTGGAGAGTGGAGTGTGGAGTCAGCTCCGCAAAAGGCGAAGCTA
>CAVFUV010000325.1:0-2081 GCA_963625735.1 bacterium | reverse complement strand
GTTTTAGTGATAATATCTTCACAGTAAATCTTTAACAACGGCACAGAGAGGCCGACAAGATACACAATAACAGTGATGCTGTATAATACTGTAATTATAATCTTGTTGCGGCCAAAACTGCAGCAAGATTTTTTTGTCGGAGGTGCTGAGAATGACATTTAAGGCTACTCTGCTCGATGAAGCAGCCGTAAACAGAGCCTTAAGACGAATTTCATACGAGATTTGCGAAAAAAATCACGGCACCGAAAACATATGCCTTATCGGAATAAAACGCAGAGGCACTTGTATTGCAAAGACAATTCACGACAATATTCTTGCAAATGAAAATGTTGATCTGCCTGTCGGTGTTCTTGATATTACTTTTTACAGAGATGACCTGTCAGAGCAAAACGATATGCCGACTATAAACAGCACGGATGTTCCGTTTGATATAACCGATAAAATCGTAATTCTGACAGATGACGTCATATTCACAGGCAGAACGGTAAGAGCCGCAATCGATGCGCTTTTTGCGCTCGGCAGACCGAAAATAATTCAGTTTGCAGCACTTATTGACAGAGGTCACAGAGAGCTGCCCATCAAAGCGGATTATGTCGGCAAGAACATTCCTACATCAATGTCTGAGGTTGTCAAGGTATCATTTCCCGAATATGACAACTGCCCCACTGCGGTCTCTATTTACAGTAAATAAAGCTTCGGCTTTAATATAACAACGGAGGAAACAAAAATGAAACTCATCTACAACGTCCAAGACAAGCCCAAGTTCGGACAGCTCCTTCTGTTCGGTCTTCAGCAGCTTCTCGCAATCCTCGCGGCAACAATCGCCGTTCCCACAATCATCCAGAACGGTATGTCACAGTCCGCGGCTCTTTTCGGTGCAGGTATCGGCACAATTGTTTATCTGCTCTTCACAAAGTTCAGAAGCCCCGTTTTTCTTGGTTCATCCTTTGCTTTCATCGGCTCAATGTCGGCGGCTTTCGCAGGTGCCATTTCAGGTGCCGCAGGTCACGCAGGACTTATAATCGGTGCATTCTTCGCAGGTCTTGTTTATGTGATTATCGCCATTGCCGTTAAGGTTGCAGGCGTTAAGTGGATTGACAAGCTTATGCCCGCCGTTGTTATCGGTCCCACGGTTTCAATCATCGGTCTGTCCCTTGCAGGCAACGCCATATCCGACCTCGTAAAGGGCAAGGTTCTTGATGTTGACGGCAACTCCACAGCAAGCGTTTATGTTTGCCTTATCTGCGGTCTTGTTACACTGTTCACAGTTATCCTCTGCTCCGTTTACGGCAAGAAGATGACAAAGCTTATCCCCTTCATCATCGGTATCCTCGCAGGTTACGCAGTAGCCGTTATCTTCACAGTAATCGGCACAAAGACAAATAACCCCGCTCTTCAGGTTATCGACTTCTCTGTTTTCCATGACCTTAAGCTCGTATCCGTTCCCGACTTCACATTCCTTGAGGCCGCTAAGGGTGTTCAGGATCTCAGTGCAGAATATATAATCACAGTTGCAGTTGCTTATGTTCCCGTTGCATTCGTTGTATTCGCTGAGCACATCGCTGACCACAAGAACCTCTCTTCCATCATTGAAAAAGAACTTCTTGAGGATCCCGGCCTTCACAGAACACTTCTCGGTGACGGCGTAGGTTCAATGGCGGGTGCTATCTTCGGCGGCTGCCCCAACACAACATACGGTGAATCGGTCGGCTGTGTTGCTATCACAGGAAACGCTTCCGTTGTTACAATTCTCTGCACAGCGGTTATGGCAATAGTAATCTCCTTCTTCGGACCGTTCGTAACATTCCTTGCTTCAATTCCAAACTGCGTAATGGGCGGTGTCTGCATTACACTTTACGGCTTCATAGCTGTATCCGGTCTTAAGATGATTCAGAAGGTTGACCTCGGCGAAAACAACAACCTCTTCGTTGTCGCTGTTATCCTCATCTGCGGCATCGGCGGTCTTACAGTAAGCTTCGGTAAAGTTACTCTTACATCTATCGCATGCGCTCTTATTCTCGGCATTATCACAAACCTCCTCTGCAACAAAACCAAAGCAGGCAGCGCAATTGACAGCCCAA
>CAVFUV010000324.1:0-2101 GCA_963625735.1 bacterium | reverse complement strand
AAATAAGAGTGCGGATACTGTCAAACACATTAAATTTCTTTGATGAAGATGATGCTGTTGAGGAAAGACTGTTGCCGAGAGTTTTTATTCCGCTTGTCAGCTTTTGTATATCTTTTACAGAAGATTTTTCAAGCCATGCATCCGGGTCGGAAGTAAATGCGTTAAACATAACACCGACCGATGAATTTGCCAGCTTAATGGAAGCATCGAGCGTCTTGTTTTCGGATTTGGAATATTTCAACGAATAGTCAACTACTGCTTCCTTGAGAGCTTTTGTCGCAGCAAGCTTATCTGTTGTCAATGCCTCGGATTCGATAAAAGTGTCAAGTGCTTTTGAAGCCTTGCTGATTCCATTTATTAGTGCTGTGCCAATATCAAGTGCCGTCTTAATAGCCTTGAAAGCTTTTAATAGTTGTTCAGCACCGTCAACATAGCCTATCAGCTTGTTAAGCTTATACTCCATGAGTTTAGACTCAAACAGAATGTTAATTGAAAGTTCAATCACTATTTTGTCGCCGGGCTTAAACTCTGCGGCGAAATCACCGATATTTACATCCTGATCCATGTAGATTTCTTCTTCAACTGAGCCATCGGAATAATGTGTAACTCGGCTCTGTTTTATATTAGTTACAAAGGAGCTTACATTATAAAGAGTAATATCGGAAACATTTGTAAGAGTAATTTTTACATTATAATCCTCACCGTAATATGCGGCGGCAGGAACTTCAAAATCAAGGTGAAGTGCATTGCCTGCCCAGACTTCAATTGCCTTTTCCGCTTTGAATGTATCGTTAATTTCTTCTTCAAAAGGCATAACCATACCGGTAAGTTTTGCTTCGATGGGATAAGTGCCGGCTGTATCACCGCGAACATACCAGTGAACGGATGAGGTTCCGCCTTCGGGGATATTATCCAAATCAACGGAAAGTGACTGTTCATCGCCTTTCATTGCGGCAAGGGATAATCCTTCGGGGAGATTGAGTGTTGCGTTAAGATTTTCGAGTGTGTCGGTTTCGGAATTATTGATAATAAGCATCTCAACATCGAACATTTCTTTAAGCCATCTGACCTCACCGCTGATGATAAGATAGAAATATTCGGATACGGGATATATCTCTTTAACTCCGCCTTCGGAATCAACATATCTGTAGTAAATCCCTTTTCCGTAACCGCCTCCGGAGACCCAACCGGAACCACCGCCGGAACCACCGCCGGAACCACCGCCGGAACCACCGCCGGAACCACCGCCGGAACCACCGCCGGAACCACCGCCGGAACCACCGCCGGAACCACCGCCGGAGATAATATTACCAAAACCGTCAATATAGTAACTAATACTAAGCCAATCTATACCCGGAACAAACACAAGATTAAGTTCATACTTATACACATGATTGTTTTCGGGATCTTCTACATCTATGCCGGCTTCTTCGATTTCGTCCTTTGTCATAGGATGCTGTGTCAACTCGGCATCATATGTTTTCATGTCACTGAGACCGATAAGAGGAATATCATTTGTACCGGATTTGACATTAATATTAAGATTACGTGTCAGACATCCGTTGGCATAAGCGGAAATCTGCTGTTTCCCGATGGGAAGGACAACGGAAACCTTGCCATCTGCATCTGTTGCAAATTCGTTCTCGCCGTCATTTTCGGTATAAATATAGATTTTGGCGTTCTTTATCGGCTCTTTTGTCTGTGCATTTACTACCGTAAAGTTTGCGAGACCGTAATTTGTGTCAGAATCGATATCAATCTGAATTGAAGGAAGTATTATCGTATCAACATGACCGCACCTTGTACATGTGCTCTGTTCTTCACCTTCACAAAGAACGGTGGGTTCTTTTGTGCGAGTGTATTCCGGGAAATCATGACCCAATGAGGGGATTTCTTCTTTTACAACATCACCGCAAACAGAGCAGGTCTTCTGTTTTAAACCGGAAGTGGTACAGGTAGGCTCGGTGAGAGTTATAAATTCACTGTAAGAGTGGCCGTCGATTGTCAAAACATCAATATTTTCGGTTACAACATCACCGCAGACAGTGCAAGTCTTTTTCTTGAGTCCTGTCTTTACGCATGTAGGCTCAGTTATGGTTAC
>CAVFUV010000323.1:0-2105 GCA_963625735.1 bacterium | reverse complement strand
GTTGCTGTGTAATGGCGGAAGTCCTGCGGACTTGGAATATATAGCTTTGCAAGAGGTGAGATTTATTGCAAATTGCTAACTGCTAATCGCTAATTGCTTTATGCATTCTAAATCATTTTAAGTAAATTTAAGTTGATAAAGTAGTAAAAACTGACAAAATACTCTTTACAAAAGTATTTTAATGTGCTACAATACAGTTGAAAACAAAGAAAGGCGGTGTGAAGGCGTAAGAATTAAAGCTCACCGCCGCTTTTTGTTATAATATACACTTGAAAGGGATGTAGTTATGAACATCACAGTAATCGGCAGAAAATGCACACCAAGAGAGAACTTCAAAGAAAGAGCCGAAAAAAAGCTTACGAAAATCGATCGCTTCTTCGGTGAAGGTGCTTCCGCTAAAGTAACTGCAACCGTTGAAAAATCCTCGCAGTCGGTTGAAATCACCGTTTTTAACGACGGCCTTATTTTCAGAGCCGAGGCAAGAGGGCAGAACCTTAATGACGCACTTGACGATTGCGTTGATTTGCTCGTTCGTCAGATCCGCAAAAACAAGACAAAAGTCGAAAAGAGACTCAAGTCCGGCGCTTTCGACGACTTCACCGAGCCCGAGCCCGAAGAAAAAGAGTTTGAGCTTGTGCGCACAAAGGTTATCCCCGTAAAACCGCAGTCGGTTGATGAAGCAATCCTTCAGATGAACATGCTCGGACACCTGTTCTATGTTTTCCGCAATTCGGCGGATGATACCGTAAGCGTAGTTTACCGCAGAAATGACGGCGGCTACGGACTTATCACTCCTGAAGCAGGGGACTGATCCCAAAAAAATCTTGCTATGGAGCGTATGAGCGGATGCTGCTCCGCAAAACAATAATTTTCTTATAACACCTTAATAATTTCGGTCGCAGATTTCCATCAGGTCTCCTGCGGCCTTTTTAATTTCCGCAGGTGAAATATATTGTGAATTTATTCCGTTGTTGCGAATAATAATACAGAAAATGTCCTTTCTTGAGGTTCATTTTTATTTAAGAATACACCTTGACTTTTTGTCGCTCAAAATATACTATATATAAAAGAATAGGGTCGGTGTCTTTTATGGCATTTCCCGATATTCGTATAAATATTTATAACTCGAGGCGAATTATGGAAAAGGTTAGCGAATATTTCGGTTGTGATGTTTTCGGCGACGGTGTAATGCGTGAGCGTCTTCCCCGTGAAACATATAAACAGCTTCAGAGAACCATAAAGCAGGGCAAGCATCTTGATATAGGTGTCGCCAATATCGTGGCGAATGCCATGAAGGATTGGGCTATCGAAAAGGGCGCGACTCATTTTACGCACTGGTTCCAGCCTATGACCGGCATTACCGCCGAAAAACACGACAGCTTTATCACCCCTGCCGACAGCGGCAAGGTTATAATGGAGTTCTCGGGCAAAGAGCTTATAAAAGGTGAGTCCGATGCATCATCTTTTCCGTCGGGCGGTCTTCGTGCCACTTTTGAAGCCAGAGGTTATACCGCATGGGATGCCACATCTTATGCCTTTATTAAAGACGGCGTTCTGTGTATTCCCACAGCATTCTGTTCTTACGGCGGTCATGCTCTCGATAAAAAGACGCCTCTTCTGCGTTCAATGGAGACAATTAACCGTCAGGCACTTCGTGTTCTTAAGCTCTTTGGCAATAACGATGTCGGCAGAGTAAATGTAACCGTCGGTGCGGAGCAGGAATATTTTCTTATAGATAAAGATGTTTATGAAGCGAGAAAAGACCTTATATATACCGGCCGCACCTTAATCGGTGCCCGTTCGCCTAAAGGACAGGAGCTGTCGGATCACTATTTCGGTGCCATAAAGCCCCGTGTTCAGGCATTTATGACCGAGCTTGATGAAGCACTGTGGAGACTCGGCATTTTCGCTAAAACAGAGCATAACGAAGTAGCTCCCGCACAGCATGAACTGGCTCCCGTGTTTACTTCCGTTAATATCGCCGCGGATCACAATCAGCTTACAATGGAGCTTATGCAGAAGATAGCCCGCAAGCACAATATGGTCTGTCTTCTTCATGAAAAGCCCTTCGCAGGCGTTAACGGCAGCGGCAAGCACAATAACTG
>CAVFUV010000322.1:0-2112 GCA_963625735.1 bacterium | reverse complement strand
GCCTATGCTTAAAACAACGCTCGATAAAAGCGTTACCGCAAACGCAAGCCAGTAATCTTTTTTAAGCTTGCTCTTTGCACGTTCCTTTAATGTCGATGAAGAAAGATTCATAAAATCCACTCCCTTGTTAAGATAGTTTTAATATAACACGGGTACATTAAAAATACAATAAAAAAACAGTAGGGTGAGAGGAAAGCGGGAAACTTCAGAAAGTGTGGAGTGTGGAGAGTGGAGAGTGGAGTTTGGAGAGTGGAGCGTGGGGTGTGGAGCGTGGAGTGTGGAGAGTGGAGTGTGGAGTCAGTTTCGCAAGAGGCGGAGCTTATATAATCCAAGGCACACAGTGCCTTCCGAAATTGTTAATTCTTAATTGTTAATTGTTAATTGTTTGCTGCCAAAGCAGCACTTAAACCATTTGACATTTTAGCGTTTTAATAGTATTATATATTTATCTCAAAAGACCAGAAGGAAGCATATTTTCGTAATGCTCGATTTTTTAAGAAGAACATGGGCACAGATTAATCTTGATGCCATTGACAATAATATAACTCAGATAAAAAGCATTCTTCGCCCCGGAACAAAGCTGTGTGCTGTCGTAAAAGCCGACTGCTACGGCCACGGTTACGCCTACACCACACGCCAGATGCAGGAGTCGGGTGCGGACTGGTTTGCCGTGTCAAATTTAGCGGAGGCGCTCCAGCTTCGCAAAAACGGCATAGATCGTCCGGTGCTTATTCTGGGCTACACTCCGCCCGACAAAACAAGGGAGCTTGCCCTGAACAATATTTCTCAGGCGGTTTATTCGCTCGATTACGCCAAGGCTCTGTCTGACAGTGCCGTAAAGAACGATATAAAGGTAAACGCCCACATTAAGGTTGACACGGGTATGAGCAGAATAGGCTTTGTCTATCATGATTCGGTTGACGATTACCCCGTCCTCGATGAGATAGAAACCGCCTGCAAGCTGCCCGGCATTCATCCCGAGGGGATTTTTACGCATTTTGCCGATGCCGACTGCGAAAACGGTGAGCTGTTCACACGCCTTCAATATGATTTGTTCTTAAGTACATGTGACAGGCTCGAAAAACGCGGAATAAGCTTTTCTATCCGTCACTGCTCAAATTCCGCCGGTATACTGCAATACGGTGAAATGAATTTCGATATGGTTCGTGCCGGTATAATTCTCTATGGGCTTTATCCGTCCGAGAGTGTTCGCCGCACAATTAAGCTGCTGCCCGTTATGGAGCTTAAAACCGTTATTTCCATGATAAAAACACTGCCGGCGGGGACTCCGATAAGCTACGGCGGAACGTATGTCACAGACAGGGATATGACCGTCGCTACCGTTCCGATAGGCTATGCGGACGGCTACCCCAGACGCCTTTCAAACAAAATGGATATGCTCGTAAACGGCCACCGCGCGAGAGTGCTGGGCAATGTGTGCATGGATCAGACGATTATTGACATAACGGACATTCCGAATGTGACCGAAGGACGGCAGATTACCGTGTTCGGCAAGGATAACGGTGCTGTTATAAGTGTCGAGGAGCTTGCCGAAAAAGCGGGTGTCATAAATTATGAGGTTATATGTTCGCTCTCACGGCGTGTGCCCCGTGTGTACATAAAAAACGGTGTCATAAGCGACACCACAGACTATATGCTGTAAACGGAGGAATTGACTATGGCAAAGGCTCTTAAAATAATACTTTCTGTTATACTTGTGCTGCTCGTGCTGTCGGGTATTGTTGTCCTGACGGGGATAAACGACATAAAGAACAATCCGTCAACAACTTCCTCGGGCAGTCAGAATACGAGCACAGGTACCGATTACCGTGATACATACGTTACGGATACAAATGTCGGTCTGCCGTTGTTAAAGACGGCGTTTGACGGCGTGTTCTTTACGATGTCGCAGTCCGGTGAAGTCAAATTCTATGAACTGAATGTTGACGGCGAATTGGGGCAGATTGAAGAAACAGGCAACTATGAAGTCAGTGCCGCATGCTCCTCTCAGAAGCTCCCGGCGGTTATTCACTATATCGAGCGTGACGGCGTTGTGGACGGCTACGGACTGTTTACAAACGAGCTTTACCCCGATGTGCTGCTGTTTGATTA
>CAVFUV010000321.1:0-2116 GCA_963625735.1 bacterium | reverse complement strand
AAGTCCCTCATGAAGATTACTGAGGAAAATAAAGACTGCGAGCTTGGCAAAAAATATGATTTCGCCAATATTCACTCATTCAAGGATTTTCAGGACAAGGTACCTCTTTCAACCTTCGAGGACTATGCTCCTCTTATCGACAGAATGGTCGAAAAGGGCGAGAAAAATATAATCACATCCAAAAAGATTGTCCGTTACTGCTCTTCATCGGGCAGTGTAGGCAAGCCGAAGCTTCAGCCCAAGACCTTCCAGGACGTATGGAATCTTCAGTGCTGCGGACTTGTTCCCACCACGGCCTGCGCCAAGAGATATTTTGACGCGAGAGGTGAAAAGTTCCCGACCTTCTACGGCCCTCTGCTTCTCTCTCTTAACGGTCACAAGCTCCCGAACGGCATGATGAGCAACGGTGCGGGTCAGGTGCCTTACGACAACGTAAAGAACCTTCTTAAGTTCGTCACCTGCACACCTATGGATATTCTTTATCCCGAAGATGAAGAGAATACAAATATTCCTTATTTCCAGCTTATTTTCGCACTTCCCAGCAAGAAGGTATCCTTCCTCGGCGGTATGGTTATTACGCTTGTTACAACCATGTTCGAGTACCTTGAAAACAACTGGGAAATGATATGCAACGACATCGAAAAGGGCACAATTGACCCGTCCGTAAAATGCCCCGACTCTCTTCGTAAGAAATACGGTCACAGAAAGCCCAATCCGAAGAGAGCGGATGAGCTTCGTGCGGAATTCAGAAAGGGCTTCGAGACTGACGTGCCCATAGCAAAGCGTATCTGGCCAAAACTCGCATGGGCATATGGCATGGTTTCATCCTCTCTCGGTCTTTATATGGACAAGCTCAGAAGATATGTCGGCGACCTTCCCATTCATCATATGGGTTATGCCGCAAGCGAAGGCTTTATGGGCATGTGTGTTGACCTTGACGACGACAACGTTGTTCTGCTTCCCAGAAGTATCATATATGAGTTTTTGCCCGTTGACGCTCCCGATGATATGCGTCCTCTCACACTCGACCAGATTGAAGTCGGCAAGGACTACGAAATTATCGTTACAAACTTCTCGGGCCTTTACAGATACCGCATTCTCGATATAATCAGAGTTACGGGCGAATATCAGGAGTCCAAGAAGATTCGTTTCCTCTATCGCTCCAATATGGGTCTTAACGTCGCAAACGAAAAGACGACAACTCAGATGCTTGACTTCGTTGCCGAGAAAACGGCGGAGCACTTCGGCTATCAGAATGTTGCTTACAGCTTCTATGGCGATATAGACAAGGAAATTCCCAACTATATGCTCCTTGTCGAAAGCGACAAGCCCGAGCTTCTTGCCGAAAAGAAGAAAGAAATTGAGGAGTTTGTCGACCACACCTTCCGTGAGGCAAATGAAAAGTACGAGAAGTACAGACGCTGGGGCATGCTCAGCGATCCCGAGGTTCTTGTTCTCAAAAACGGCTCCAACGAAGAGTATCGTCAGTCCATAGTCGCAAAGGGCATGGCACTTAACCAGATTAAGCCCGTTGTTGTTCTCAACACCCCCGAAAAGAAGGACTTCTTTTTCTCTCGCGTTGTAAAATAATTGCAGCTGCAGTGAGTTGACATTAAATTAATTTGATTACCGCCTTTCTGTGTTAAAAATATTGGTTATTCGGCACGGTCCTTTGTGATCGTGCCGAACAGCTTTTAAATGCAAATATTTAAAATGTTCCGTAAAAAACCTCTGCTTATGTCCTGTCGATTGTTTTGCCGAGTACATTTTCGTTGACATATTATTTTGCATTTGTTAAAATGATAACAGCAAAACAATTGAATTTTTTCAGAATAAGGAGAAGAAAAATGAAGATTTCACTAAAACGTTTATTGGCATTGTTTCTTTCTGCGGTTATGGTTCTTGCATGCATTCCCGCTGTCTTTGTGACCGCCTCAACGACACTGAAAACAGGGGATATTATTGAATTTGGTTCATATCCGCAAAGTGAAGTCACAAAAACAAAACTTAAAAACACACTTTCCGGGCTTGCCGGGGCAACCGATACATGGACAAGCTACGGCTATTATTCCGGAACCGGCGATGCCGACGGAAAAATGACCGCAAAAAATTATAT
>CAVFUV010000320.1:0-2130 GCA_963625735.1 bacterium | reverse complement strand
TATATAATCCAAGTCCGCAGGACTTCCGACATTTTACATTCTACATTATGCATTCAGCATTAATGCTCACTGTTATCTTCGGCAGCCTTAATTCTCTTATACATATCCTGCATCTGTTTATCAATCTCGGCTATCTTATGAGAGCAGGCAAGCATTTCTTCGTTTATCCCCTTGGGGAGCTTTGAAACATCAGCTTTATAACGAATATCATGCTCAAGACTTGCCCAGAAGTCCATTGCGATTGTGCGAAGCTGAATTTCAGCACCCACATATTCGGTTCTGTCGGAAAGATAAACCGGGACTATTATATCAATATGAAGCGAACGGTAGCCGTTATAGTTCGGATTCGCGATATAGTCCTGAATTTTTACTATTTCTATATCCTTCTGCCGCATGAACATCTCGGCAACATTGTAAACATCGTCAATATAGTTGCACACGACCCTTACACCTGCAATGTCGTTAACATTCTTTTTTGCGGACTCAATGGTAACAGGCTTGTTGCGTTTTGTAAGCTTTGCGGCAATGCTTTCGGGGGACTTTACACGGCCGTCTATATGATGAATGGGATTGCGTGCGTACAGAACGTTAAACTCACTGTTAAGCACTTCAAATTTGAGTGTGAGCTGCTTTACGGCACATTCGTACAGATTCTCTAAAATTCTGAACCGGTGCGGCTCAAACAGTTCAGAAACTTCATTTCCTTCGGGTTTCATAACTCTCTCCGTAAAATCTTTTTTTTCTTATAATACCAATTTTCGGCACCGTATTCAATAGTAAAAAATTATTTTTGTATTCAAGAAAAAAGGAAAGTGGGCAGTTGCCGGTTGTTTAATTAGCCTTTTTGATGATATATATTAGTTTTTATTCCGATAGAGCACTAATACAAAAAACAATTCATGTAAAAACAGTTTCTTCTAATGCAAATATTTAACAAAAAAAATACTCCCCCTCGCCTATGTGTCGAGGGAGAGTTTTTTTTGCGGGGAAGCGATTGCCCTGCCGGGTTGTTATATTGACAGCCCGGGCGAATTACAGATTAATAGTGAGCAACACCGCACTTGCACATCTGATTCTTCTTAAAGATTCTCTGGAAGAAGTTCATAAACTTAAAGAAGAATTTCATTATACCTGTCTTGTGACAATTGCATGTGCAGTTTTTTGTCGGATCTTCGGGTTCTTCCGGTTGCGGTGTCGGGGTTCGATCCACGACTGCGTGGCACCATGCCAAATCTGTTACTTCAAAATAGATATATCCGTCTTCGACAGCGTATTTTATCTCCTCTGTTGTGCTTCCTTCTTTAAACAAATAGGCAACAGTGTTTTCAGGGTTGAAGCCGGTTGGAAGCGGCATCTTAATCCAAATAGGTGAACGAAGACTAACATATCCTATATTTTCAACAGACAGGTTAAAATGATATTTTACTATTTTACCGATATCATCAGTGTAATTCCTAAATTGATATGCCCACCATGTATCTTCGTCCTTGCGCACGATAAATGACGGTGTGCCTCTTTCAAAACTGGTGTA
Source organism: bacterium (assembly GCA_963625735.1). GTDB lineage: Bacteria > Bacillota > Clostridia > Oscillospirales > Acutalibacteraceae > RUG806. The sequence goes on along the minus strand of CAVFUV010000320.1, from coordinate 599 downwards.
GCTTTCATCAGGACAAATTGCCGATATTCCGGTGGCTTCATCTTTATATTCGGATATGTTAATTGTTTTTGTTATCAGATTTTTGCAGAATTCACATGTTCCTTGTTTTTCGCCTGCGGTTTTATATGTAGGCTCGATTGTTGTTGTCCATTCTTTTACATTGTGCTGTATTCCGATGCTGACAAAATTAAATCCGTTCTCGGTGGCATATTGTTCGGAATCTGAACAGGAATAACCGTAGATTGTAAAATCAGCTAATTTATCCACCTTGCTTTCATCCGTGTTCCAATAATAACCGAGAGAGTGATTGTCAACTGTTGTTATATATTCGGGGATAGTTATGCTTTTAAGACTTGTACAATTATAGAATGTATTCCACGGTAATACTGTAATATTTTCACCTAATTCTACATATGTAAGACCTGTGCATCCATAAAACGCACCGCCATGGTATCGCACCTGACCATTTATTTTTACGCTCTTTAAACTTGTGCAATTTTTGAATGCAAATATGTCGATTTTAAGGTTGCTTACGGGAATTTCAATATTCTCCAGCGAACTGCAATTAAAAAATGCATTTTCTTCGATGTGTGTTGTGT
>CAVFUV010000319.1:0-2144 GCA_963625735.1 bacterium | reverse complement strand
GAAAAAAGAGCAGGCCGCAACCTGCTCTGACATAAAACCGTATCATATAGAAAAATCGAGTATTCATAGGTCAAATCCCTTATGAATACTCGATATGGTGCGGATAACAGGACTTGAACCTGCACGCGTAAAGCACAAGAACCTAAATCTTGCGTGTCTGCCAGTTCCACCATATCCGCGAGTGTGAACAGATTATAACTCTTTTAGAGTGAGAATGCAACATAAATTATTAAACAGAAGATGATTATTGTGACAATTATCTGTTCGAAAAAATAAGAGAATTTGAATTTTGTGGGGCTGCAAATTTACTGTCGCGGACAGATGGGCGGCGGTTTTTGCTGAACATACGGTGTGGTTGTCGGTGCGGTCGAAAACGGGATAAGAAGGTCGAAAATGCATATAACGTCAATAAAAGTAGTGTCTTTGCAGTGACTGATATTAACCGATTTCAAGTATCTTGCGGGTGGCCTGTTCGGCGATTTGTTCCGAATAATGGGTATATATCGTGTATGTTGTTGCGATATTGGCGTGACCGAGAATGCGATGAGCCTCATCCGGAGAGAGACCCGCTTCAAAAAGCATTGTGCAGTAATTATGCCGAAGTGTGTGCGAGGTTATATCGGTCCCGTTCGGAAACGCACTGTCAATCAGTGATTTCCAACGCAATGTGAATTGTTTTGCAGTCAGGTGTTTACCGTTTTCATCAAAAATGTAGTCTTTGGGCAGTGAACCGAAATCGATATACTCAAATGCTTTTAATGGTATCGGAACAGTTCTATAACCGGCTTTTGTTTTGAGTGTTTCGATTTTCGGTTTGCCGTCACTCGAGTGAGTTATCTGCCTTTTAACGGTAAGACAATTCCGGCTGAGGTCTATATCACTGCCGCAAAGCCCCAATGCTTCGCCACGGCGAAGTCCGAAAAAATAAAGAAACAACCCATACAACCCGAATGAATGTCCGGAGCAAGTTCGCAGAAACACCCGGCGTTCCTCTTTTGTGAGAGCTCGGCGTTCTTTTTTCGGTTTTCCGCGCACAATCAATTCCGCGGCGACATTCTCGGAAACAAGCCTGTTTTTTAACGCCTTACCGAAGAACGAAGAAAGAATTACCTTAACTTCTTTCACCGTCTTTTCGGCGTGAGTTTTAGCCATTTCGGAAAGTATATAGAAATTTATCCTAAGTTCATAATAAAAAAAGACCGCGGATCTTATGATACGCGGAGGTGATTTCTATGCCGTATGGGTTGAGGAACGCGGACTGTGGTCTACGGACGAGCAAGATGCGCTGCTGCTTATAGACAGAGAACTTGACGATTATGCCGCAAAGCATAAAAACGACTTTGAATCAGGAGTAAAAATACTTCATATGTGGGACGCGGAATCAGGTATGATTGATTCTTGGCATAAATATTGCCAGAAACAGATGCGAGATTCATTTCACATGCTGGACGAGAAACTGATATTTTCGAACAGCCCGGTAAAAAAAGATGATTTCGCGAGCAAACGCCTGAATTACCCGCTGACCGAGGGCAGCATTGACGCATACAATAAGTTGATTCAGACACTTTATTCGCCGGAAGAACGTATGAAAATAGAATGGGCTATCGGTTCAATAGTGAGCGGTGAATTAGTAAATATTCAGAAATTTGTCGTTTTATACGGTGCGGCAGGCACGGGCAAATCGACAATTCTCAATATTATACAGCAGCTCTTTGAGGGATACTATTCAGTCTTTGACGCAAGAGCTCTCGGGTCTTCAAGTAATTCGTTCGCTTTGGAGGCTTTTAAGAGCAATCCGCTGGTCGCGATTCAGCATGACGGTGATTTATCCAGAATTGAAGACAATACACGCCTTAACAGTCTGGTGTCGCATGAATTAATGACAGTTAATGAAAAATTCAAGTCGACGTACGCAAACCGTTTCAAATGTTTTCTGTTTATGGGCACGAATAAGCCTGTAAGAATTACGGACGCAAAATCAGGTCTGATAAGAAGACTTATTGATGTTACTCCGACGGGGAATAAGTTAAATCAGTCCGAATACAAAACAATAATGAATAAAATCAAATTCGAGCTTGGGGGCATAGCATATCATTGCAAAGAGGTTTATACTAATAATCCCGGTCAATACGACAGCTATATAC
>CAVFUV010000318.1:0-2147 GCA_963625735.1 bacterium | reverse complement strand
ATATCGGAGCCGCCTTAAAAAATGTGGAACGCAGTGAAATTGTATTGTTTGCATACGACGGCACGGTTGCGCTTGAGAGCACATACATGACGGTGTCTTCAAATGCATAATCTGTAAGATATCTGTAATTTTCAAAAACAGCAGTTACACTCTCGTATGCGTCAATCGGATTTTCAGCCTCTGCTGTGAGTATTATCAGGTTCGTTTCGGATACCATTGTAGCCGTAATTGTACCTGCAAGCGGCTTGCCCGTAACATCCTCTATTTTTGTACGAAGAATATCACTCTGAAAAATGGTCTGAAAAATATTTGCTGTTTCTTTTGTCTTTGTAAGTCTGTTTGTCATGAATGAAGATGAGCTTTTGTCACTGACGGCAAGAGTCATGCTCGACGTGTATTTAAGCGTATTGAAATTATAGACATAAATATACGAGCCCATATACGCCATTATGCCGACAAGAAAAATTATCCATGCGTTAAAAACCACATCTCGAAAAATAGAGAAAAGACTTATATTTTTTAGTTTGGAATCCATATCAGCCCTCCTCGCAAATTACAACAAACGATGTGGTTGCATACCCTTCGGCGGAATAATAGGCTTCATAAACACCCGTGTGTGACAGATCAACCTTTGACGAATCAACGGTTACATCCTCAATGCCGTCGGGAATATACGAACTGAAATCGACTTTGTCACCCAGTTTGCAATAGACGCTGTACGCCGTAAGCGGAATTGTATTCACCTCGGATGAAGTCAGAACGGTAATGTTGACGGATATTTCCGATGAATCAAAACGGGAGTTTGTGACCTTGAGCGTTGCCGAGTAAGAGCCCGCCGTAATGACATTCAAATCGGAATATGTTACAATGCTGTTGGAAAGCGAATTTCCGTCAAAGCAGTCATCGACTTCTATATAGTCCGAAAAATCAAAATCCGTAGTTCTTATAGGCACTACCAGCGGCTTTTTAATAATAAATCTCGGCGCGTAATAATCGGTATAGACAACAGGCACTGTAAGCCGCCCGACATTATTGTCGTAATCGGCAACAACAAATGTCATATCGCACTTGCCGTCGGTGACATAAGGCGAGCTGTTTTCGATTATAATCTGAGAAGTAAGATCGCCGTCTTTTTCATCGTAGGCGGTAACATATTTAAGCAGATCGTTTTCGGTGTTCTTAACGGAAATATTAAGTGTTTCCTGCGAACAGGTAATTACCGGAGGCGTTGTATCTTTTCGTGTGGTAATTTTTACGTATACGAAAAATACGGTTATTGCGGCAAATGCAATGCATATAAAAATTCTTAGGGCTTTCAAATTCCTGCTCCTTTATATCGAGATGTTATTGAGTAATTTTATCGGGTTATTGTCAAATATATCATCGGCATATTTTTTCCCGTAGTGTATATACACCCACTCGTACGCTTCTGACATATCGGTTGTGCGTCTGAACGGGCTGTGCGCATCGCTTGCGGCGGCAAACACAAAACGGTTGTCTAAAAGCCAGCGGCAGAATGCACGTTCCTCTTCGCCGTACCGACCTAAAACAGAGCCTTTATTAATCTGCAGCAGGCAATTGTTTTCCAAAAACCAATAGGTTAATGACGGGTCTCTGTGAAGAAAAACATAGCGTTCGGGATGTGCGATTACGGGCACATATCCGCCGTTTTTAAGCTGCATAGTGCAGTATATAACACGCTCGAAATTGTCGTAAAAATCAAATTCGATAAGCACATATCTTGAGTTGTTAAGAGAAATAATCTCGTTGTTTTTTATAAGCTCCGAAAGATTGTTTACGGCAAAGGTTTCCGCTCCGAGATAAAGATTTATATCAATATTATTTGCGGTAATATACTCCTTGAGTTTCTTATATTGCTCGCAGACCATGGCTTTTGATGAGCGGCGAGTGCACTGAAAAGCGTTATAATAATGCGGAGTTGTGACAATATTTTTTGTTCCGCTGTCGGCGGCAAGCCTTAACATAACGGCGGATTCGTTCAGAGAAGATGAACCGTCGTCTATGTCGGGAATAATGTGACTGTGAATATCCGTCAAGGCTATCATCTCCATGACAAAAAATATTTCGTTTCATTATACAACTCCGTGATAAATATTGCAAGTTTTTTACGGTGTTTTAAGGATGAA
>CAVFUV010000317.1:0-2154 GCA_963625735.1 bacterium | reverse complement strand
GCTTTATAATCAAAGGCACGCAGTGCCTTCCAAAATTACGCATTATGCATTCTACATTAATTTCAACTCCACACTTTATAAAAAAAACCACCCCTGTATCTTACTCGGTACAGAGGTGTCTTTATTTTTTATAATCGCATTATGAAAGCAGCATTCTGTCATTGTCGAGCTCTTCGCCGGCGGCGGTTTTGAAGCGGTCAAGAAGGTCCTTTACCGTCAGATGTGAGCGTTCCTCGCCCGTGGTGTCGAATATGATTTTGCCGTGGTTCATCATAATCGTGCGGTTGCCGAGATCGAGCGCCGACTGCATATTGTGAGTTATCATAAGGCAGGTAAGGTTCTTTTCGGCGATTGTGCTTTTTGTAACATCAAGCACCTTTTCGGCTGTCGCGGGGTCCAGTGCGGCTGTATGCTCATCAAGCAGCAGGAGCTGAGGGGCGTTTATCGTCGCCATCATAAGCGTAAGCGCCTGACGCTGACCGCCCGAGAGCATTCCGACGGGCTGTTTCATTCTGTCCTCAAGTCCCATGCCAAGAAGCGAGAGCTTTTCACGGAACATTTCTTTATCCGCGCGTGAAACATGGCTGAGCCATCCGCCGTGACCTGCCGCGAGAGCAAGATTTTCTTCGATGCTCATCCCGGGTGCGCTCCCCTTCATGGGGTCCTGGAACAGTCTGCCGATTACACGTGCGCGCTTATATTCGGGCAGTGTGGTTATATCTTTTCCCGCAAGGGTAATTGTGCCCGCATCCGTAAGATAAGTACCGCATATCGCATTGAAAAGAGTGGATTTGCCCGCACCGTTCGCACCGATTACGGAAATAAAATCGCCGTCTTTTACGGACAATGTAATGTTATCGAGAGCCTTGTGTTCATCGGGTGTGCCCTTGTTAAAGGTAAGAGTAATATTTTTAAGTTCAAGCATTTTAATTACCCTCCCTCATTTTGCGTGATGCCGTAAGATGTCTTTTTATCGTGGGCGCCTGCTGTCTTAAATACGGTCCTGAAATTGCGATTATAACAATTACGGACGACACAAGTTTAAGCATGGACGCCTGAATGTTAAATCTGAGGGCAATTGTATAGACAAGACGGAAGACAATAGCACCTATAACCGCGCCGACGGCTCTTAATGCGATATTCTTGTTTTTGAGGAATACCGTACCGATAAGCAGAGATGCAAGCGCAACGGTAACCATACCCGAGCCTATATCGATATTTACAGACTTCTGACTCTGTGCCAGCAGACAGCCCGAAAGAGCTGTAAACGCGTTTGCGACGCACAGTCCTACGGTTGTGGTAAACACGGGGTTAATCGAAGACGAACGAACCATATCGGGGTTGTCGCCTGTCGCGCGAATGGCAAGCCCCAGCTTTGTTTTAAGGAACAGCGACAAGAATACAAGCACAAGAACAACGGCAATCGTCGCCACAATGACAGTGTATTTATCGGCAAGCACCGTTTCTTTGAGTGCGTCACGAAGCTTTGTGAACACGGTGTCCGTTTTGTTCATGTTGAGTATCGCCGAGTTGCCCATTATGGCGATGTTGATTGAATACAGTCCGGTATTTACTATGATACCTGCCAAAAGACTGTTTATGCCCATGCGTGTCTGAAGTACGGCGGTTACGAAGCCCGACAGCATGCCGGCAAGCATGGCGGCGGGGATACTGAGAAACGGATGACCGTTTATAGCGACAACCGCACCGACGGCGGCCCCGAGTGTGAAGCAGCCGTCGGTGGACAGATCACAGACATTAAGCATGGAATAGCTCAGATACAGTGCCAGTACGGTGAGCGAGCTTATAAGCCCGAGTTCAAGTGCCGTCTGCACAAGAGTTGCGATTAAAGATAATTCCATTGTTGTACCGTCCGTAAAATTTAGTTGATGTAAAAAGCTTAGTTCATGGCAAGAGTGGAGTGTGGAGTGCGGAGTCTTTCAGAATGTACAATTAAGAATGCATAATTAAGAATGTCGGAAGGCACAAAGTGCCTTTGATTATAAAGCTTCGCTGACTTAGAAGCAAATTCTCTATGAAAGACTTACCTATTGCGAAGCTTTATAATCCAAAACGCTTTAGCGTTTTCCTTCATTATGTGAACCTGTCAAGTTTTTTGGACAAATAAAGTTCGTAAAAAACTAACAGTTACGA
>CAVFUV010000316.1:0-2173 GCA_963625735.1 bacterium | reverse complement strand
GTTATACGTTCTCTTTTTACGGGAATACGCTTCAAATTTTATTCTCCTGTCATAATAATTGTATTTCAAAGCTCCATCCTTGGCAGGGGTCACCTGTTTTGGACAATGAGAAAAAGGCTGAACATCCAAATACCGTGTGTTTAAGCTTCGTCTGCTCCTAATTCTTCAGTGAGAATAAAGGGCCGAAACACATCCTTGCCTGTTCTTAAAGCAAACTGCCGTATCTGCGTATAAACAGTTTTTTGGTGACGGTTACAAGGCTCAGATATCCTATAACAATCAGTGCAAGATAAGCAAAGAATACAGACGGCAACGGTGAAAGGCCGAGAGTGGAGCCAAGAGGAATAAAAGGCAGCAGCGTTACCGTGGCTATTCCCAAAAATGAACAAAGCAGAACAGGTACAGATGCACAACTTCCAATGAAAGGCAGATTCTGCGAACGTATCAAATGTATGACGAGTGATTGAGTCCACATGGACGCAATAAACCATCCGCTTTGAAAAACCGTTTCATACAGATCCCGTGATACAGTATCCGTCAGCTGTCCGAACAATTGTCCGCCGCTTACCACCGGGCATATAACAAAAAACATCAGCAGATATGCGGCGATATCGAAGAAGGAGCTGACCGGACCAAACCACAACATAAAGCGGCTGATCCCAGAGGCGTCCCATTTGCGCGGAGTTTTCAGATATTCCGCATCTACATTGTCCCAAGGAATTGCTGTACAGGATATATCATAGATCAGATTCAGCAGAATCAGGTGAAGCGATGCCATCGGCAAAAACGGAAGAAAAGCACTTGCCGCAAGTACAGACAGCATGTTTCCGAAGTTTGAAGATGCGGTCATTTTAATATACTTGACCATGTTTGCATATGTTTTTCTGCCTTCAACCGCGCCCTGTTCCAAAACCGTAAGATCCTTTTCAAGCAACACTACCGAAGCGGTTTCCTTTGCAATATCTACCGCAGTATCGACAGAAACTCCGACATCAGCGTCTTTCATTGCCGGTGCATCATTGATTCCGTCTCCAAGGTATCCCACACAGTGACCATTCGCTCTCAGAGCATGAACAACACGAACTTTCTGCAACGGAGACAGCTTTGCAAACACCGTAACTCTTTCGACCTTTTTGCAGAGTTCTTCTTCGCTGAGTTCATCTATTTGGCTTCCAAGCATTATTTCTGTATGTTTCAATCCTACCTGCCGGCAAATTGACGAGGTCGCCTTTTCGCTGTCTCCCGTCAAAACCTTTACCTGCACTCCGTAATCCGTAAGAACCGATATGGCTTTTTTTGCAGTTTTCTTCGGTGGGTCGAGGAAAGCAAGAAATCCCATCAAAACCATCTTTCGTTCGTCTGCAACCGAAAACTGTCCGACGGGCGAGGGGGTTGCCTTTTGAGACACCGCAATCACGCGCATTCCACGCTCGTTCAATGCGATTGCCCTATTGAAGACATTCCCTTTCATTTGATCGCTCAAAGGCTCGATTTTTCCTTTGTACTCAACATATGTGCAGCATTTCAGCATTTCTTCCACGGCACCCTTAGTCACCAACTGTGTTTTTCCCGTCCGGTCTTTTACAACAACGCTCATTCTGCGGCGTTCAAAATCGAATGGGATCTCATCAACCTTTTCGTAGCGGGAAATAAGACTGTCGGCACCGAGTTCTTTTTGTCTTTCGATAACGGCAATGTCTATCGGGTTTTTCAGCCCCGTCTGAAAATAGCTGTTCAAAAAGGCATGTCGCAAAACACGATCGTCTTCTTCACCCTCCACATTCAGATGATACTCTAGGACAACCTTATCCTGTGTAAGAGTTCCGGTCTTATCTGTGCACAAAACATCCATAGAGCCGAGATTCTGAATAGCATTCAGATTTTTTATGACTACCTTCTGCCGACTCATAGCCAAAGCTCCCTTTGCAAGAGAGGTTGTTACGATCATAGGCAGCATCTCCGGTGTTAATCCGACGGCAATTGAAATGGCAAACAGTGCCGCCTGCGTCCAATTGCCTTTGGTAAAGCCATTGACAAAAAACACGATTGGCACCATTATCAGCATAAATCGAATCAAAACCCACGACACCGAATTGACCCCTTTTTCAAAAGAGCTTTTGGGCGGCTTTGTATTCACTTCACTTGCTACTCCGCCGTTAATCGTTTCATTTGC
>CAVFUV010000315.1:0-2177 GCA_963625735.1 bacterium | reverse complement strand
GAATTACTCAAAAAAAGTTGATTTCCATTCCCATTTTCTGTCAAAGACATATTATGAATATCTCGAAAAATACGAAGGTCCGACACCGGACGGCTTTCCTACGCCGAAATGGAGCGTAGAGTCGCACCTGGAGCTTATGGACAGGTTAGGCGTTGCGTTCGCGTTTATAAGCGTGTCGTCTCCGAATCTGTCAGCCGCCGACAAAGAAACCGAGATGGAAATGGTTCACCGAATAAATATCGAGGGTATTGAGATCGTTCGTTCCTGCCCCGACAGGCTCGCTCTTATGGCGTCCCTGCCCCTGCCGCATACCTATGAAGCTGTTAATGAAGCAAAATTCGCCGTCGAGAACCTCGGCGCGAACGGCTTCGGGCTGTCAACGCACTATGCCGGCACCTATCTCGGCGACCCGTCTTATGATCCGCTTATGGAATATCTCGATTCCATAGGTGCGGTTATAACCGTGCATCCCGTAACTCCCGCGGCTGTAAAAAAAGGCGTAAACGATGAACTGCCCATTCCCGCGATGGAATTTCTGATGGACACCACACGCACGTTTACAAATATGTTCATGCATGATATTTTCGGCAGATATCCGAATATCAGGTGGATTTTCCCTCATGGCGGGGCATTTCTTACTATTCTGTCAGACAGAATGAACGGCTTTGTTACGCAGTTTCGAAGCAATATGAAGAACCCGGGGCCTATGGACTTCAAGGCGGATATGCGTCACGTGTATTTTGATCTCGCGGGCTTCCCCGTAAACAAGCAGATTCACGATCTTCTGCTTGATGTTACCGAGAAAAATCTGCTTTACGGCTCGGATACGCCCTATACCCCGAATGTCGCATGCGTCGCTCAGACCGGACTTCTTGAGAAATCCTCCGATTTGACCGAAGCACAGAAGCAGGACGCATTCACGCTTAACGCCGTGCGTCTGTTCCCGTGGCTCGGCAATATTTTAGGTGTTCACACCGACGGCAAAACGGTCTGCTATGCCGACACCCCGCTTAACAAAAAAGAAGGTCTTAACAGAAATGTGCGGATATTCATGTCGAAGGTATACGGAGCGGTGTTTAAATAACAAATCTGACTGATTAAGCAAAAAATCCGCTCCGAGAAGCCGTTAAGCTGACGGAACGGATTGTTTGTACATATATATATTTACTTCTGATTTTTTGTTCTGCTTTGTTTTATAATGCCTGCTAAGAATGACATTGCCGAAAATACAAATACAACCATAAGTATTCCCGCTCTGTCCAGCACTGCCGCTATCGGCTTACCGATCCAAAGGATTGTACCTGTAACTGAAATAAGCATCAGCACAAGGGCAACAATGTCTGCTGTGAGATGGGATTTTATCGGAACGTTTTTGTGGAAGTAGGATTTACAGAAAAGTAAAAGGGCGATAATCGCTGGTTCTGCATAGACAATAAGCGAAACCAATATCATATATGATGATACGCTTGCGCTTTCTGTTCTCTCCGGCAGTTTTGCCCAGATATAGAACGGAAATGACACGGATACAAGCAGAGCAGACAAAACAGTTGACATAGTGTATAGATTATTTGCTCGTTTGTTCATTTGTATTCACTCCATTCTTAAGCACCTACGTAATTGTATAGTGAAAAATTCTTGGTGCCTGCCTGTCTTTTTGTTGTAAAATTAAGATGTGCCGCAAGCGGAGCACTTACACCTGCTGAGAGATTTATCGGAACCCATGATGACGGCGGATAAAAAGTGCGTGCTGTAAGAGCGTCGAACTCCTTGCGTTGAGCAGTTCTCATCTGCCCGTTTACATCAAGCCCGATTTGTCCCATAATCAGCTTCATGGCGGAAATACTTGTATCGTTATTTGTATGAACGGTAATGGTAACTTTTGTGATAGCCGCATATGTAAACGAGGAAATGCTTGTTGATGAGTAATAAATAGTTGAGGTAACATGCACGGATGAAGCATAAAACCATTCGTCCTCGGTATGTGTACCGCTTCCGCTTGCAAGAGAATAAATACTGTTCATTATTTCTGAAGCGTTGACATCGTTCTCCGGAATTATGGCGACTGAGATTTTCGCATTGTTTTTTGAATTTTTCTTAAGTGAGAAAAGGCTCTGTTGTTTTTTCGAGCAAAATAATCGGAGAACCATTTTCATCAGTGGTTCGGGTTACCGTAGCAT
>CAVFUV010000314.1:0-2194 GCA_963625735.1 bacterium | reverse complement strand
CTATAAGCCCGATTGCGTATGTAAACACAAACGACCATAACAGCTGCTGTCTGTTAATCTGCCCCTTTATCTTTTCGACTGTTGCCGAAAAACTGAATTTTTGCTTCTCGTTTTCCATTCTGTCTCACCGCTTTTTTTGATTCTGCTAAGATTATACTCTGTTTGTATCACACTTTCAATCGTAAAAATACCTGAAATACTCAAAACGTTATAAATTTTTACTCTTGACATATCTGTTAATAAACTGTTTATGTGGAATAAAGAAAAAAGGGTTGACAGCAAAAATGAATTCTGCGACAATTTCTAACAGACAGACAGACAGACAGACAGACACCGAGCTTTGCGTTAACGCCCGGTCTGATTTTCTGTCGCTCATCACAAAAAAATATGTAATTTAACCGTATCGGCGTAATTGCTTGTTGCAGTTGCGTCGGTGCGGTTTTTATATTTCTTAAGTGAAGGAAGGAAGAAAAGAAATGAAAAAGACTCTCGGCACAAAGATCATAAGCCTGCTTTTAAGTCTGCTTATGGTGCTGACAACAATGTGCTTCTTTAATCCGTTCTCCGCTCTTACGGCTTATGCCGCAAGTGTCAAAAGCGCGGATAAAACGATGAGCGACTTAAAGTTCATTGTTCCCGAAGTAATTTATCTCTACCCCAATGCCACATCGGGCAATTCGACAACCGCAACTCCGTTTGAATGGTATGTCAACAACAATTCCGACGGCAGCGCAAATTCCTCTTACAGCACAACGGGAAATATTTACTATTCCTATTCCGCTGCGCAGAACGCCTCGATTTCGTATCGTTTCCTTAACAGTTCATTAAACGGTACTCTGTCCGGCGGCAGTGTTACGCTTTCGGCTTCGTCATCGCTCGGAACATCCAAGGATATCAATATAACCGCAGGTACTTCTCCGTCACTTGCGAAGGATGTCACCGGCTGTTATATCGAGTGGATATTGTCATTTACCGATTCGGTTGACGGCGTGGCAAAGAAGGCATATACATATGTATACAAACCCTATATTTACCCTGTTGCGGCAGGCTCAGATGTCGGCACGGGTACAGGCAGTGGTGCAAACTGGGCAGGTCAGGTTACGTGGATAAACGGTTTTCATAGCTTGACATATGTTGCAGGTAATCTTGACAGCGACTGGGATGACACGTGGGTTAATTACTATACAAAAGGAAACTTTTTCGTTTTTACGAATGCAGGTTCAACGGGTTATATCGGAACGACAAAGGTGACAGGTGTTCAGTATAACTCGGGGTCGGGTATCGGTAACAGCAGTGTAGGAGAATATAAGTATACTTACTCCGGGTATTCAAAAGGATATGTTCTTTTCGGAGCAAATTCCAATGGTACCTACTATGTGCAAAAGGGCGACAATAATAACCCCTCTCTTTACGGTGATAAGAATTCCTCCACAACAACTTCACCTGTAGCCAATTATACAGTCGGTAAGTATCGTGAAAACGCAAAAGAAAAGTCCGGTGCTGTGAAAACAAATACATACGGTTCGATGTACATCGACACATCGCGTTATTCCAACCTGAGTCAGATTCCCAATCTTTCAATCGGTCTTGTCGTAACCGATGATGAGGACTCCGGCGGAAACACCGGCACATGGTATATTGCAGACCATTCCGAGACTACAGAAAAGATCAATGGCTACAAGACATGGTACTCCAATGCTACATCTACATGGTATAATGACTATACCTACAAAATAGCCGGTCAGGGCACAAGCGGCAAAGACTGCAGTTATTGTGAAACGGTCTTCGCTATGTCGGCGCATGGCCCAGAACACTTCTCGGCAGCACCACAACACAGGGTGCAACGCAGGATTACTGGGCAAAGGGCTTTTACGGCAACAAAGACGGCAGTTATTACGCAAACTCCAACACGCTTGTAAAAATGAAGAGAAAAAGACCGTAACAACAGACGCTCTCGGTCATAACTTCGGTGAGTGGAAGGTTGTTACAGAAGCTACCGAAACAACAGAAGGTCTTAAACGCCGTGAATGCACACGCTGTGACGCATACGAGGAGGAGACAATCCCCGTATCCGCAGGCAAGCGTGTAATCAAGTTCGTAAATATCGACAAGATGCACTATGCTCTCGATAATGACGGCGAAGAGTATTATGTATACAATTCCGGTTCCGTTTACTGGGACAAAAACCGTCCGC
>CAVFUV010000313.1:0-2208 GCA_963625735.1 bacterium | reverse complement strand
TATTTGCATTATATCATTACGAACTTCAAATGTACACTTTTATTATACAGGTCCACGACATTCTTAATTCTTAATTCTTAATTCTTAACTCTTAACTGTATAGGAGTATCTAAGGGGGTATCTCAGAGGGTATCTCAGGGGGTATCCGGTGGGGATACAACATCACCGATTGCTTTGCGAAGCTTTATAATCCAAGACACGAAGTGTCTTCCTTAGCCTCCGGCCACTGACCACCGGATACTGGCCCCTTATTGCTAATTGCTAATTGCTAATTGCTAATTGCCGATTACCTTCTGCTCGTTCCCTTCTCCCCCGTCTCAGCCTTCTCCTCATACCCGTCAACCTGTGTCGCAAATGTCAATTCTTCCCCGTCTCTGTACACGGTGACATAAACCGTATCCCCGGCACGCTTTCTGTTCAGAGCGGACTCCAAATCGGTAACATAAACTATCTGTTCTCCGTCAACGGCAGTTATGACATCGCCGAGCTTCAGCCCCGCTTTTTCAGCCGCCGAGCCGCTCTCTTTTTCGACAATATAGAGGCCGAGCGGCAGAGAATATTTCGCCGTCATCGCCGTTGTAATCGGCTGAACGGTCACGCCGAGCATGGGTGTGCCGTCGTATGAACCGTGGTCTATAATATCATCTATCATATTGATAACATCGTCAATCGGAATAAAAAAGCTCAGTCCCTCAACGCCTGTCGCCTCGTATTTCGCCGTGGTAATTCCCACAATTTCGCCGTATCTGTTAAGCACCGGACCGCCGGAATTGCCCTCATTTATGGCGATATTCGTCTGATACATATTCAGTGTCGCGTCATTCGTCAGAGTGATTGTACGGTTAAGATGGCTTACAACACCGTTCGTAAACGTATACGACAGATCGCTTAACGCACAGCCGACAGCGAAAATCTCGTCACCGACTTTCAGTGCGGATGCCTTTCCGAACGGCACGGGGTCAAACTCACCTTCGACCTTCAGTATCGCAAGGTCATTGCTCTTATAATACCCCTTAATTTCCGCTTCATATGTCTTGCCGGCGCAGTCGGTCACGCTGACCGTTTTCGCGCCCTCTATAACATGATAATTTGTGACAATATAGCCGTCCGCTGTCACGAAAAATCCCGAGCCGTTTGCGGTCATGGGCAGTGTCGCGCTTATGCCGAGAGCGACTTCCTCGTCCTTTTCGGCTGTGACAAATATCGATACTATTCCCGGCACACTCCTGTCATAAATTTCACCGTTTGTGAGTGCCGCCGCTGTGTTTTCGGTCACTTCCTCTGTCGGGATTTCCTCGACAGGCTGAACCTCGGGAGAAGTATCGTTTTCAACCGATATAAGCTCCTCGTTCGGAGCTTCGGTTGTCGCCGAGTCGTCACTCCCGACCGACACATTAACCGCCACCAACGCCGACAGAATGCCCGTTGTCACGCTTATGATAACGCACAGAAGCACCATGACCAACGCAAATATCACAAAGCTTTTGCGTGTCACCGGCTTCTTTTTCCGCTTCTCCGTCTGCCCCTCCGGCTTTACTTCACGCTCTTCAAAATTCCGCTCATTAAACTCGTCCATACCGTCACCCTATTTCACTGATATATGTCGCGAAGCCTAACTCCACACTCCACACTCCACACTCAAAGCAATTCGTACATTCCCGCCGCATTTTCCTTAGTCGCGTACTCCTGCACCGACAGCACCCGTGCCTTTGTCTGATGCGCGCCGGTCTGAATAGTAATAACATCGCCGACCTTAACGTCATATGACGCTCTCGCGGTTTTACCGTTCACATCGACATGTGCGGCATCGCACAGTTCATTTGCCACCGTGCGGCGTTTTACAAGTCTTGAAACCTTAAGATATTTATCAAGTCGCATAATAATTCCTCCGTATTTTCTGCCATAGACAGATTAAATTTTTCAACGATCTAATCCCCTGCGAAGCCATATAATCCAAGACACGCGGAACAAAACAATGCATAATGCAGAATGCAGAATGCATAATGCATAATTAAGGAAAACGCTGTGCGTTTTGAATTATAAGCTGACGCAAACGATTAGCTTTCCGCTTTATATCGGTTTTGATTTTTGCGAAGCTATAAAATCCAAGGCACACCGTGCCTTCCGACATTGCTAATTGCATTGCGAAGCTTTTATAATCCAAGTCCGCAGGACTTCCTTGTTAACCGGCCCCGGCCCCTGACCCCC
>CAVFUV010000312.1:0-2209 GCA_963625735.1 bacterium | reverse complement strand
TGCTTCGGCATATGACGGAACGGATATTATATCACATTTGCGAAGCAAATATATCATACGGCTTGCCGTATATCATATCGCGTCGGCGATATATCATTGCAAGAACCTTGAAGAGGGTTCTTGCCCGATATCCGTTCCTTGCGGAAAGGGTGATATATGCTTTCAGCATATGACGGAACGGATATTATATCACATTTGCGCAGCAAATATATCATACGATTTATCGTATATCATATTGCGACAGCAATATATCGTTAAGAACTATCCTCTTTTGCTAATCCTGCAAAAGAGGTTTCTTATTGTAATCTTTTACTTGCGAAACAGGTGATTTTCTGCAGCCAATCTTTGTCAATTTCGGTGTCACACAGGTAATTGTCCTTGACGATTGCGACGATTTTCTGCTCGATTTCGGCAGGGGTTACGTTGATGCTTGTGCCGCTATTGTTGCCGTCATTGCTTTTGTCGCTGTCTGAACCGCATCCGACAAGGCAGACAATCATTAAAACAGAAAACGGAGTTTTATTCTGTAATCTTAATATGTTACAGTCAATGCTCTGTTAGCAAGCTCTCTGAGGCAGAAGCCTGTGAGGGGAACACCGGTATAGTTATATTTTTCGAGCTTATCTTCAAGAAGCTTCTTTGCGTTTTCACCGGGTCTTGCAAGCATTTCATAAATGCATGTCATAAGTTCAAACGCCATGTCGTATTTCTGACACCAGCGGTCAAGCTCCCTGAAAAGCGGAACACTCTTGTCGTGCATCATCTCAGAACACTCATACATTTTTCCGATATAAGCCCTGAGCTCTTCGATTGCGGTTGATTCATTGCCGGAGTTATACAAATCCCACACTTTGTGCGTCATTGCCGACATTCTGTTCGACGTATACTGTGTCAGACACGACACGCCGAGATGATCTGCCATATATGCGAACTTCTCCGCTTTTTCTTCGCCTAATATGATTTTATGTGCATTCGTTGTCGATTTTGGTTTGTCGTATGCGTACGGATTCCACAGATAATCGCATATCGTGATAAGCGGAATTTTTGTACACTCCGCATATTCCATAACATTTGAAATAAATCCCGCTGAATACTTATATAAATCCCTGTCACGCCCCTGTATGCCGTCAAGGTGCATTCTGTCGAACATTTCACAGTCGTTGACGGGGTAGTTGTCCCAATAAAGCGGCTTGTGTCCTGTTGAACGCATCAGATCCCTTGCGTCCGAGGACCTGAGAACACGAGAACAAATTTCTTCACCTGTCCAGAAAATATCGACATCGGTCGGGATTGACCTGCCGAATTTTGCAATATAATAGCTGTCGGTGTCGCCGCTGTACTGCGTGGGGCAGACTGTGAGCCTTAACGATTTGTCATGCTCTTTAAGCTCACGGTAAAGGCGGTTTATAAGATAAGTCTGTGCGGATACGACATCGTCGAATTTTTCTTTATCGGCTTCATGCTGAAGAGTATCGGGAATATCATCAAACAGCAGACCGAAATTGCGTATGCCTGTTTCATACAGCTGTATCAGCTTATTATACAGAAGACGGAAATCCTCATCGGATGAATATTCATAAGAAAGTCCGGGACCTATGCACCAATAAAAATCGATAAAGTTTTCTTTCGCGCATGAAAACAGCTCCGTCAGTTCTTTAAGCTCTTTTTCGGGATAGGGTATATTCCACTTTTCTCTGTGATATACGTCATCCTTGGGCGCATAATAATATGTGTTTATTCCGTGCTTTGCGGCGAGATGCATAACCGAAATGCGTTCTTCTTTCGTCCACGGCTTGCCGTAGAAGCCCTCAATATATCCTCTTACGCCGAACAGGGGATAGTCGACGATTTCACCGGTGAAGACTTCATCGGATTTTAATATTTTCGCAAGGGCATATGCACCCCTGTAAAGACCTTTTTCGCATGAAGCCGTAATAACCGCTTCGTTTTCTTTTATTTCAAGTCTGTATTTTTCGTCGGTGAGTATGCTCTCGTTTTCGATAAATGTAAATTCCTTCGATTTATCTATAACGGACCTTATGACATATTCGCCGTCTTTTTTTATGTTCTCAATACAGAAAACCTTCATAACAGTATGCGAACATCCGGTTGCAAAAGTCACGGCATCGGGTGTTTTTATTTTATTGAATTTCTTTGTCTGCTGAAAAACGGAATACATAATAATTCCTCCATATCTTTTTGTGCTAAT
>CAVFUV010000311.1:0-2226 GCA_963625735.1 bacterium | reverse complement strand
AAACAAGGGGTGTCAATAGAAATGTAACATTTTATTGATAAAAGTGATAAAAAGTCTTGTACTTTTTAAAATAATAATATATAATATATAGCTGTTGAGTGCGTCTCACGCCAATAACAAAACGAAAGGTGCAATATTATGGCTCTCAATGAAAACGCAAAAGACGATTATCGTGCAGAACGCAAGGAAAGACTTGCAAAGGCCGCGAAAAAGTCGAAGAAATCCCGCGACGCTGTCGCAATTGTAAGAGGTGTGCTTATCGCAATTCTTGTGGTGGTTGTGTTGGCATCAACCTGCGGCGGACTTTATGTTTACGGTATTCCCCAGAGATATATTACCGCCCTCAGCGTAGGTGACAGAGATTATTCTATCGCCGAGTATAACTATTACTATACATCTGTCTATCAGACATATGCGTATCAGGCACAGACCTATGAATCAAACTACGGTTTCTCGATAGGCTTTGAGTATGACCAGTCCCCCGCAGACCAGGTTCAGGCCACCGAGACAATCGAGGAAGAGACCGATGCGGCAAACAGCAGTTCGGATACTACCGATTCCGCGGCAGCCGAAGCAAAAACAAGAGACATCACATACGATGAGTATTTCCGCAACTACATTGTTGATACTCTCGAGCAGACTAATTATTATCTCAATCTTGCAAAAGAAGCCGGCATGACACTTTCCGACGACAACAAGACTGCGATTGATGACAACATTCAGGAAATTGCCGATGCTTGTGAATCCTCGGGTTATTCCGTTGACAGATATATAAGCCTTCTTTACGGCAAGGGCATGAATGAGAAAATTCTCAGAAACCTTCTCGAAGACCAGTATCTTGCTTCTCAGTATCAGGAGCAGGAGCAGGACGAAATCAAGGCTAATATCTCCGATGAAGCAATCGAAGAGAAGTACAACGAAGATCCCAGCTCTTATCAGAAGGTTGATATCAGACTTTTCGGTCTTGAGATTGAAACAGATGACGACACAGGCGAAAGCAATGCCGAAGTTCAGGAAAATCTCGCAAAAGAAATGTTTGACAAGATTACCGATGAAGCTTCCTTTACCACTCTCGCAAAAGAGTATGCCGCAGAGGACGACAAGGAAACATTCGAGGATGACACCGCAACACTGCTCAAGGGCGTTGAAAAGTCGACAGTTTCTTCAAACATCGACGAAGACCTTGCGACATGGCTCTATGATTCCGCTCGTATCACAGGCGACAAGACAACATGCACAACCGACAACTATGTATATGTTATCTATGTTATAAAGCCCGTTTACAGAGAGGAAACTCCCTTAAGAAGCGCAAGACATATTCTTATCTCCTTTGATAACGTTAAGTCCTCAATGGAGAGTGCAGGCGAATCCACAGACGCAACAGACGAGACATCTGCAACAGCCTCCGACGGCACAACAATCACAAACGATACATCAGACTACTCAATGGCGGTTGTCCTTGAAACATACGAGCAGGCAAAGGCCATTTATGATGAATATATGGCAGGTGAACAGACAGAGGACGCATTTGCGGAGCTTGCAAACGAGAACAGTGCGGACACAAGCTCCACAGAGGATGACGCCGGCGGACTTTATGAAGACATAGAGCTCGGCGAGATGGTTGCTCCCTTCGAAAACTGGGTTTATGCAGATGAAAGAGAACCCGGTGATGTAGGTCTTGTTGAGTCCTCTTACGGCTGGCACGTTATGTACTTCGTAAGCAAGAATGACGAAGCGGAGTGGAAGGCTGATATCCGTGAAGACCTTGCGGAAACAGAGATTGAAGCAAAGTCCGAAGAAATCAAGGAAGAGGTTGACGGCACTGCCACAACAACTGCTTTCACAAAGCTTGCGGGCAATATGGCTCTTAAGTTCGTTGAAACAAACTATGTTTCACGTTATGCGGAACAGGATTCTTCAGAGTCATAACGAACAGTTAATCTAAAAAAAATTTCGGTCATGCTTAGCGGCATGGCCGATTTTTTAAGTTAGCAAGGAGCAAGGAGCAGTGATTGCTCAATTAACAATTAACAATTAATAATTAACAATGTCGGAAGTCCTGCGGACTTGAATTATATATGCTTCGCGAACTTTTAGAACGGATTATTTTGATAGTTTAATTGCTTGCGTAGCTTTACAATCCAAGACACAAAGTGTCTTCCGAAATTATGTGAACCTGTCAAGTTTTTTGGACAAATAAAGTTCGTAAAAAACTAACAGTTACGA
>CAVFUV010000310.1:0-2237 GCA_963625735.1 bacterium | reverse complement strand
GTCTGTATAATTAACAATTAAGAATTAACAATTAACAATGTCGGAAAACGCTGAAGCGTTTTGGATTATAAAGCTTACGCAAAAGGTGGACGCGAGGAGGCGGCGATAGTGGCAGGGGAGGGCTTGTGCCCGGAGTGAAGCCGAAAGGGAGCTGGCGGATGTCACGTGCCTCGCACGGGACGGAGCTTAGCGGACTTTGCGGCGAAGCGGAGGGCGACCGTGACGAGGCGGCATCCCCTGCCGACTGAAAAAGCTGACCTCTATTATCTGTGTAAGCGGAGGCAGGGGATGTCTCCGAGAAACGGCCCCACCCTGCCCGCGGCAAAAGCCCAGACAGTACCCAAAAGCTCACCTCCCGCGAAGCTCAAAACTTATATTTTACAGCAAAAGCCCAGTAGTACCAAAAAAATCGCACCTCTTGCTAAGCCAAACTGATATTTTACGAAAAAATCGACAACGCAAAAAGACAGAAATACTACTATTCAGAAAGCTTAATATAACCGGACTAAGACAAAAGGACTGTATGTCAAAAAAAAGCATACAGCCCTTAATTTTTTATTTTTTTTTCGCAGTCGCGAAGCTTTATAAATCCAAGACACGCAGTGTCTTCCCCAGTCACACTGGCCACTGGATACTGGATACTGGCCACTTATAACCGACCACCGGCCCCTGCTCACTTGCTTATTTGTTTTCTTCCAGCTTCTGCAGCGACTGCATCTTAAGATACGCATTTATAAACCCGTCAAGATCGCCGTCCATAACCGCATTTATATTGCCGTTTTCATAGCCTGTGCGGTGATCCTTTACAAGCGTGTAGGGCATAAATACATATGAACGAATCTGACTGCCCCAGCCGATTTCCTTCTGGTCGCCCTTTATGTCATGAATGGTGTCAAGATGCTCACGCTCTTTGATTTCAATAAGCTTAGACTTTAGCATCGTCATGGCAACATCTCTGTTCTGATACTGACTGCGTTCAACCTGGCATGAAACGACAATGCCGGTGGGGATATGTGTAAGACGAACTGCGGACGATGTCTTGTTAACCTTCTGTCCGCCTGCGCCCGACGCACGGTAAACATCCATTTTGATATCCTCGGGGCGAATGTCTACCTCGATTGTATCGTCAATTTCGGGCATAACCTCAAGGGACGCAAATGAAGTGTGGCGTCTGCCCGATGCGTCAAACGGCGATACACGAACAAGACGGTGTATGCCCATTTCACTCTTTAAATAGCCGAAAGCATTTTCGCCCTCGATAAGCACAACAGCGGATTTAAGTCCCGCTTCTTCGCCGTCAAGATAGTCAACCGTAGTGGTCTTGAAACCGTGACGCTCACCCCAGCGGTGATACATTCTGAAGAGCATGAGCGCCCAGTCCTGAGCCTCCGTGCCGCCCGCGCCCGCATGAAATGTAAGAATGGCGTTCTTGCTGTCATACTGCCCCGAGAGCAGTGTGTCAAGCGTCTGCTGTTCTATTGTGTCTTCAATCTCTTTTACGCTTGCGGAGCATTCGTCAAAAGATGACTCGTCCTCCTCCTCGTTGCACATTTCAATAAGAGTGAGGGTGTCGTCGTAAAGAGTTTTCAGATCCTCGTACTTTTTAACCTTGTTCTTTAAGCTTGCAAGCTTCTGTGACACCTTGTTCGCCTCTGCTACATCGTTCCAGAAGCCCTCGGAGGCTGTCTTTTCTTCAAGCTCCGTTATTTCTTTCTTAAGCTCCGAAAGACCTATTGCGTCCGCCAGGTCATTAAGCGGTTTTTCGCTTTCAAGAAGCTTTAATCTGAGTTCTTCATACTGAAGCATATATTTCAACCTTTCAAATAGAATTACATTTTAAGACAAGTAATATTAACGCAGAAGCATAATTCCGACCTCTATGATTTTAAGTCGCCGTAACACAAAAAACGCCGCAAAAAGCGGGGCGACTGATATTTAACTCTTCACGGATTTTTGTGGGGTAAACAGAACAACGCAAAATCCGATTTGCATTTATTTTCTGCTGTAAAATGTTGGGACTATCCGCGAAATTTTTTAAGCTTCACTTTTTGAGGGAATGAACTTTGCGAAGCCTTCTAATCCAAGTCCGCAGGACCTCCGAAATTATGCATTATGAATTATGCATTATGCATTTTTTGTTTTTGCCGTTGATTGCACAAAAGCCCGAGAAGCAAATATATACATATATTATATAGGGGAAGACGGCTCATGTCAAACAATTTTAAAATAAATCCTCT
>CAVFUV010000309.1:0-2253 GCA_963625735.1 bacterium | reverse complement strand
CTGTTTTTGAAAGAATATACTGAATAACGGCTGTTTTCTGCTCGGAAGTAAATTTCATTTAAGACACACCCTTTCTATGTATATTTTACTTTATAATTTCCATAATATCAATACTTATTCCGTATAAAATCTGAAAAATTACAGATAAGATTGGATATCTTTTTTTTGATGGCATGGCTTCTCATTCTTTCTTTTGCGAAAGAAAGTGTGAAAGAAAGAGAAAGAAAGCACGGAATAAAAAAATCAATTGTGCATATTGATTATTTTTCGTCCTCGGAATTGTGACAATGTCATAATTGACAATTTTTTAATATTTCCTTATAATTATAGGGATAAAAAACTTTTTTACCAATATTTTCAGCAAGGAGTGTCTCTATGGGCAACACAACCCGTAACCCCAACGCAAAAACCTACACCGGCAAAGAGCTTACCGGTTATCTTGTAGGCCTTGCGGGTCAGAACATTATCTACAACATTACAAGCAGTGCGCTTATGTACTACTTCCAGTCCGTTATATTCCTGCCTGCAATGGCATACAGCCTTATTGTCGCCATCGCACGTGTATGGGACGCAATCAATGACCCCATGATGGGTACAATCGTTGACAAGACCCATTCAAAGTGGGGCAAATGCAAGCCGTACCTTCTTTTTGTTCCGGCTGTTGTCTGCATCGCCACAATTCTGCCGTTCTTCAACGCGCAGTATTCGACCGCTCTTCCCACATGGCAGAAAATCCTCATCGTTGCGTGGGCGGGCATTTCGTATATCTTCTGGGGTATGAGCTACACCGCCGGTGATATTCCGATATGGGGTGTCGCATCCCTTATGACAGAGGACGCAAACGACAGAGCAAAGGCACTCTCGCTCGCGAGAATCGTCGCGAACGTCGGCGTTATAGGTATGCTCGTTCAGTTCCTTGCCGCTTCCTTCAAGGGTCTTTTCACCGACAAGGGCTACAATGACGCGACGGCACTTCAGTATTCGTTCATAATGCTCGCTGTCATAGTGACACTGTTCGCCAGTGCCCTCTTCCAGGTTGCCGGCTTCTCGGTAAAAGAAAAGGTTGTTCAGCAGACCGAGAAAAAGCCCACCATGAAGCAGAACTTCCGGACCATGTGGGACTGCAAGCCCTTCAGACAGCTTCTTATTTCGGGCATATTAAGAAGCCCCATTCAGCTTCTTTCAACAGTTGCTCTTACACTTATAATGTACTTCTTCTTCGATAACGACGCCGGCAGAGCACTTAAAGCGGAAGGCAGCATTTCGCTTATCATAAACGTTGTAATAGTCGCTCTCGGTGTATTCGGCGGTATGATTATCGCTTCCGCCGTTACTCCCAAGCTTGCGGAAAAATACGAGAAAAAGTCACTTTACAACTTCTATTCAATCGTCGGCGCTATTCCCTTCGGACTTCTGTTTGTCATCTATCTTATTGCCGGTGCGAAAATCAAGACCGAAATCGTATGGGCTGTAATCATGGGTGTCGCGTTCTTTGCCGCTTCGTGGTCAATGGGCGGACTTAACGTATTGCAGTCCATCATGATTGCCGACTGTGTTGACTATGAAGAGTATCATAACAACAACCGTCCCGACGGCATTTTCTTCTCGGGTCAGTCGTTTATCACAAAGCTCGGTGCAGGTATCTCCACCGTCATTTCCGGTGTCATTTATTCAATAGTTCACTGGTCCGATGATGTTATCGCCGCAACAAACCAGGCTCTGGCAGACGGCACGGCATCGTTCGCGACCGACTATAAGACATTCTCAACCGCAATGTTCTTTATCGTTTCAATTCCTCCGATGATAGGCCTTCTTCTGTCGGCTATTCCCACAATAAAGTATGCTCTTCCCAATAAGGAGCATAAGAGAATACTTGCGGAGCTGGTTGAAAAGAGACGAGAAGCGGAAGGCGAGTGACAGTTAGCAATTAGTAATTGACAATGAGTGGTCAGTATCCAGTATCCGGTGACCAGTGACTAAGGAAGTCCTGCGGACTTGGATTTATAAGGCTTAGCTAAAGGTCAGACAATAATAAAAAGTGTCTTGTTGGGTAACAAGGCACTTTTTTTTAATTAAGAATTAAGAATTAAGAATGCATAATACATAATTTCGGAAGGCACTGCGTGTCTTGGATTATAAAGTATTGTGGAATATGGAATTATCTCATAAAAACCGATGCTTGTGACTGTTTGCCGCAATTATTAAAAATTCAGACTTTAAGCCCGATGGAAAATTATTCCGCCGGGCTTAAAT
>CAVFUV010000308.1:0-2267 GCA_963625735.1 bacterium | reverse complement strand
ATCATAGACATTCTTTGATTTCCACAGTCGTTTTTTTTGTATGTACATACAAGAGACAGAAAAACAGCCGTCGATGAAATAAATCAAGGACAGCTGTTTTTAGGGGGGAGAATATAGTAAATAAAGGAGTAAACAAAAACAATTAAGATTGTACAATTCATGATGAACAATGTCGGAAGACACTTTGTGTCTTGGATTGTAAAAGTTCACTTATGAAAGTACCTTCAAATATAAAATGCAAATAAGCTATACTGAATCAGCCGTTATAAATTTCCGCGTCGGGGGTCTGCTGAGTCATTTTTATGAAGTCAACCTTTGCGGTTTTTGTGCGCGGCAGTGCGTCGATAAATCTGACATCACGGGGCACCGAGAACTTGGCGAGCTTCTGCTTGCAGATATCGATAATCTGCTGTTTGTACGCTTCCTTGTTACCCTTTCTTGCTTCTTCCGTAAGCACAGCATACAGTCTTACAAGGATATTGCCCTTTTCGTCAAAGCCCTGTACGGCACAGCACTCCGAAATAAATCCGGCGTATTTTGCCATGAGATTTTCGACATCCTTGGGATAGACATTGTAACCCGCAATTATGATAAGACGTTTCTTTCTGCCCATGAAATAATAGAAGCCCTCTTCATCTCTGTAAGCAAGATCTCCTGTCTTAACCCATTTTCTTCCGAACTCATCTGTATAAAGGCCCTCGTCAATAGGACCGTCCTTGGTGAGATAGCCTTCCATTATGCTGGGGCCCGAAAGCACGATTTCTCCGACCTGATTGTCGTCAAGCGCGTTGTTGTTCTCGTCCCATATCTCCGCAAGAAGTCCGTTAAGAGGTCTGCCTATCGTGCCGTCCTTGTTTGTATAGACGGGGTTTGAAATGCATATGGCACAGCACTCCGTAAGACCGTAGCCCTGCTGAAGTCTGCCGACAGCTCCGTTTTTCTCAAGCACCGCATTGAACTTCGCAAGGAAATCGGGATCGAGATCGTCACCGCCCGAGAAAATCGTGCGTATATGCTTAAGGTGCGGACCGTCAAAACCGGGAGTCTCAAAGAGCTTTTTGTACATTTTGGGAACGCCGCAGAACTGAATGACCTCGTTGTGCTTCATGATGTCGATAAACAGCTCGGCATTGAATGCGGGCATAAGAACAAGCTTTGTCGCACGGTGCAGAGCGGTAAGTCCGCCGACGCAGAATCCGTAAGCATGGAAGAAGGGCATACAGCCTATATCGGTATCAACACCCGGACGCTGAGGCTTTTCGTCGTTAAGACCGACCATAAATACACAGCTGTTAAGCGCGAAGTTTGAAAGCTTGATTGTACGGCTCTGACCTGTTGTGCCGCCGCCGTTCATGTAAACCGCAATCTGAGCGGAATTTTTCTTTACACCCTCGGAGGTTTGTCCGTTATACTTTTCGATGATATCGGAATAAACGGCAAACTTAACACCGGTGGAATTTATCATATCAAGTGTTTCGGCTGAGGGTTTAACCGAGAATTTATTGTCAACGGCATATGTTTCGGCACAGCAGATGACAACGGGCAAGCCTTTCTTTGCGGCAAGAGCGAGATACTCCTTGCCGATAGTCTCCTGATATGCAATGCCCTTTGAACCTGTGAGATTAAGTGCATCGTTAAGGCTGTCAATGGGCAGATGCGGAAGCAATATGCTTACGGTAACACCAAGCTTATTAAGAGCCATAAATATGATCATGGCTTCGATTGAAGTCGGGAGGAATATTGTGAATACATCGCCCTGCTTAAGCTTTAATTCATTTTTGAAATAGCACGCAGCCGCCTCAATATCATTTATAAATTCACTTCTCAGGTGATCCTTCCCTTTGTGACCGAAAAGGGTATAGTCCCCGTACTGTTTTGTGTTCAAAAGAAAATAATCGTATACGTTCATATTGCCGACAGGGCGATATTTGGACGCACCGATAACCGCTTCACGATAAGACATTCTATCTCTCCTTTTTTTATGTTACGAGAATTTTAGAACACGGTGTCGGTTAAATCAACAAACAATAAACCGCCATTATGCTGTTTGCCCGTTAAAATCGACACAATCAGTTGTTTCGCCAACATTTGAACACTTTTGTGTCGGTTATCTTTAATGCATTCTTCATCAAAAAATCAGATTTTTTGCGATAACGGAATTTTGCGATTATCAAAAAAAATGTCTTGACAAGCCCATTTGTTTGTGGTAATATCCCATCTTTGACAGTTCCAACACGCCAAAACGGCTGCAATCCCCGTAAATTCGG
>CAVFUV010000307.1:0-2269 GCA_963625735.1 bacterium | reverse complement strand
GCAAACTTTTACATAGACGGCAATTTGCAATGAACAATGATAGGGACCGGTGGTCGGGGACCGGGGACCGGGGAGCTTCGCAAAAGGCAAACTTTTACATAGACGGCAATTTGCAATGAACAATGATAGGGACCGGTGGTCAGGGTGCGGGGTCCGGGGACCGGGGAAACATAGGAAGTCCTTCGGACTTGAATTTATAAAGCTCCGCAGTATCCGGGGACGATTTTTATGCGAAATCAATTCTGCACGCCATTCATTACCTTCCCTTTACTCATTGCACCGACCTTTTCTTTCCCCGGCACTTGACCCATTTATAAGTGGAATGCAAATTTTTCGTTACGCCCCAATTTTTATGTGGACAACACGCCGTTATGGGAGTATAATTGTTTTCAGTTTGATTTATAAGGGGTAAAATTATGGTAAAAAAAGGTTTCGACAATGACAAATATCTCGCATTGCAGTCAAAGTGCATCAAAGACAGAATAGCGCAGTTCGGCGGCAAGCTCTATCTTGAGTTCGGCGGCAAGCTGTTTGACGATTATCACGCTTCACGTGTTCTGCCCGGCTTTTGTCCCGACAGCAAAATAAGAATGCTCTATGAGCTTAAGGACGAAGCGGAGGTTGTTATCGTCATAAGCGCAGACGACATCGAAAAGAGCAAGCGCAGAGGCGACCTCGGCATCACATACGATTTGGACTGCCTTCGTCTTATCGACGCCTTCAGAGATTTCGGACTGTATGTCGGCAGTGTCTGCATAACTCATTTCAGGGAACAGCACACCGCAATTCAGTTCCAGAAGCGTCTTGAAAAGCTCGGCATGAAGGTCTATCGCCACTATATAATCCCCGAGTATCCCACAAATATACCCCTTATCGTAAGCGATGAAGGCTACGGCAAAAACGACTTCATAGAAACCACCCGTTCGCTTGTGGTTGTAACGGCTCCCGGCCCCGGAAGCGGAAAAATGGCTGTGTGTCTGTCTCAGCTCTATCATGAGTACAAGCACGGCAACAAGGCGGGCTACGCAAAGTTTGAAACCTTCCCGATTTGGAATCTGCCTCTTAAGCATCCCGTTAACGTCGCGTATGAAGCGGCAACGGCGGATCTTAACGATGTAAATATGATTGACCCCTTCCACCTTGAGGCATACGGCGAGACAACGGTAAACTATAACCGTGATGTCGAGATTTTCCCGGTGCTGAACGCCATGCTCACGAAAATTTCGGGTTCATCCGTCTATAAATCCCCGACGGATATGGGCGTTAACATGGCAGGCAAATGCATTTTCGATGATGAGGCAGTCTCAGAGGCGGCAAAGGCCGAGGTTATCCGCCGCTATTACGAGAGTGCGTGCCTTGCCCGTCAGGGGCTCGGTGAGCAGGCTGTCGCACACAGAATTGAGCTTCTTATGAACCAGCTCGGAATTACCGTTGACGACCGCAAGTGTGTAAAAGCGGCTCTTGACAAGGCACAGCTTACGGGTGCTCCGGCGGCGGCTATGGAGCTTGACAACGGCGAAGTTATTACAGGCAAAACGTCTCCTCTGCTCGGTGCGGCGTCCGCCATGCTTATAAATGTTCTCAAAAAGCTCGGCGGTATTCCCGATGATATGCCCATTCTGTCCCCGTCCGTTATTGAGCCTATTCAGAAGCTCAAAACCGAAAACATGGGCAATCACAACCCCAGACTTCACGTTGACGAGGTGCTTATAGCGCTCTCGATCTGTGCCGCCACAAGCCCCGTCGCAAAGTGCGCGCTTGAACAGCTGCCCAAGGTCAGAGGCCTTCAGGCGCATTCATCCGTAATTCTTTCTTCCGTAGACTCGCAGACATTCAAAAAGCTCGGTGTTGATATGACAAATGAGCCGATGACGCAGACGAAGAAGCTCTACCATAAATAAACTAAATAAGAACGGGAAACTGCTTTGACAAAGTGTGGAGAGTGGAGTGTGGAGTGTGGAGTTTTCCGTGGATAAACAAAACAAAATAAAAAGTGTCTTGTCGGGTGGCAGGACACTTTTTCTGATTAACAATTAAGAATTGCGGACGGCATCGGGTGTGATAATAGGCTTTGCGAAAATAAGAGCCGATTTGCAATTGACAGCTTTTATGCTTGCGAAGCAGACTCCACTCTCAAAACTCCACACTCTTATAACAGTTTTTTCTCTTCATCATCAATTATTGCCTGAAGGGTGTTGATTTTATTCTGCTTTTCATTTTCTTTTGTTCGGTTGCCGGTGCAGGTGTATTGCAGTTCTATTTCAGCATC
>CAVFUV010000306.1:0-2279 GCA_963625735.1 bacterium | reverse complement strand
GGCTGAGAGGATTAAATCCATTTGGCCCGATATATGGGCAAAAGCAGACGAAGAACTAATCTACACAAACACAAATCAAATTGCGTGCAGAGACCAAAATTTTGAAACACTCGCAAAGATGAACGATGAAGCCGCGACTGAAGAAGAAAAAATGACAGTCGGTGACTTCAATTCGGACGGCAAAGTTTCCGTTGCAGATGCACGAATTATATTGCGTGTAGCCATTGGTCTCCAAGAATTGCCCGAAGGCATAACCACAGCACTTGCGGATATTGAGTATAACGGACGGGTTGATGTCGCAGATGCGAGACTTGTTTTGCGTGCGGCTGTAAAACTCGAAAAACAACTGACATATCTGGAAGTAAGCTTCCCGTTAGACAAATAATCCACAAAAACAAAAATAAAGCAGTATGGGTATTTCTCATACTGCTTTTAATTTATGCACATTGGAGCACATTAACGGGGTAATATTATTTCTTGCCCGAAACCATCGGATTATTGCCGTTTGCCTTTACACCGACTTTCATTTCATTAACTTTCTCGGCGGCGGGAACGACATTTTGCGGAGCCTTGCCGGCAGTCATAACGTCCATATAAACATTTTTCGCGATATTTGTAATCTCCTTGCCGTTTATAAGGGCATTATAAAGCCTGTCGGCGTGAATTTCGCCGTTTTCATCGGGTGCGAATGCCTTGCTTATAAGTGCGTTGTAGCCTTCGGACTGCGTGATAATATTCTTAAGCCCGACTGTCTTTTTGGGGTCACGCATAATCCGCTCGATATTTCCGGGGTGATTGATATTTTCGGCGACATATTCAAGCTGCATTACTCTTAAAAGCACGCAGTCGGCGACAAGATCGCATCCGCTGAAGGTGTTGACCGATTTGTCATTAGCAAGCGTACCGAAAAATTCGGCGGCACCCAGCAGAATATGCTCGTCGGCATAATCACGCATTGCGTTTTCAAGAGGCGAGAACGGCACACCGTCCTTTTTGGAGATACAGTCACGGTACTTGTCGGCAAGATCCTTAAGAATTGTTATCTCGGGTCTTCTTCGCATGACTTCATCGGCAGAAGCGACAAGCTCCTTAACGGACTTATCTTCCGTGATTTTGTTGAAGTCCTCAATTGACATCTGAAAATAATTTCCGTTGTTGTCTTTTTTAAGCATACCGGGATATTTTTTATCGGCATACGACAAAGCGGCATTGCCGAGCATTCTGACATATGCCTCGGTGTCGGCTCCCGTGAACAGGGTCTCGTACAGTCCCTTTTCTTTGCCGTTGTTTTCGGCTCGCTCTTTCTTGATAAGACTGCCGACAATAACAGCGCCGATAAGCTGTGTGGGGTCATACTGAGGCACTCTTGTTTCGCTGAAGGGCTTCAGATCGTTTTTATACGCTTCGAATGTGGGCTTTACACTTTCAAAATAATTTTTGACCGACGGAACATCGCCGTATCTCAATGAGCAGAAATTTATGAAATCAGACATTTTGCTTCGTGCGAGTATTTTGTTGCCGAGCTTTTGCTCGATGTCCTTTTCTCTGTCGATTGCCTTTTTGCGGTCTTCCGGCGACAGTGTGCCGTAATTTTTATATGTTTCAACAGCCCTTTCTGTAATATTGAGCTGTTCAAGTTTCAGCTTGCCGAACTCCTTAAGCGTTTTTGCCATCTCAATACGCCTTTTTTCGAGGTCGTTGGGATTTTTTACGGTCTTATACGCAAGATAATCATCTGTTCTCGCAACCAGAGCGGAGTACTCACGGCGGAAACGGTTTATCGCATTGGCGGCGGACTTTGTATCCGCAAGAAGATTTTCGGGAAGAGTGCCGAGTTCAAGAAGCTTTTCATACTGCTCCTTCATATCCCTGAACTCAGGAGATGAATGAATATAGCCGGGGTCGGCGTGACGCATCATATCGTTCATATAATCCGTCTTGAGCTTAAAGCGGGAATTAAACAGCTTTTCGGGTTTGTCGCATTCAAGTTTCATGCTCGCACCGGACTCACGGCACGCAATAACCACTCTGTCACCGTGAATCATGGCGATCGGCGAATTGTTCATAATCTCGTCAATATTCGCACCGGGTTCATCTACAAATTCGTCACGACTTTCGGTTACACGCTTTGTTTCAAACAGCGGCACGACATCATCACCCGTACGAAGTTCAAGACCGTATTCGGCGGCAATATCATTAAAATCGTCAAGAATGACCATTCTTTTGTAGCGTTCAACAAACGCGCTGTCGACAGAATAATCGGAAAGAGAATCCTTATA
>CAVFUV010000305.1:0-2287 GCA_963625735.1 bacterium | reverse complement strand
CGACTACCTGTCACCGGTCACTGACCACTGACCACCGGCCACTGACCACTGACCACTTATTCCATTTTTTTACTTTACTTTTCCGCTTTATTGTGCTAAAATACTTCCGAATTATATTTGAAAGGGTCTTATTTTTTGGAAAACAAAATCAGAGATAAAAATACCGAGTTTCTTATTGACTGTCTTATGGCAATCGATAACCGTGAGGACTGCTACGCCTTTATTGAGGACTTATGCACAATCCCCGAGATAAAAGCCATGAGCCAGCGTGTTGAAGTCGCCAAAATGCTGTCCGAAAAGAAGGTTTACAGCGAAATAGTCGAGGCTACAGGTGCTTCCACCGCTACAATAAGCCGTGTTAACCGCTCACTCGCATACGGTGCTGACGGTTATGCGCATGTTTTTGAGAAGCTTAAAAAGTAATGTCATACTCGGTCGGTTTTTCGTCGGTCTATGACGAATATACATTAAATGTCGATTATTCCGCAGAGGCGGATTATATCATAAATATTCTCGAAAAAGCGGGCGTTAAGGGACGCTGTATTCTTGATGCCGCATGCGGTACGGGTTCGCTTTCGGTTGAGCTTCTCGAGCGGGGTTGTGAAGTCATCGGTGTTGATATTTCCGAAGAAATGCTGAATATCGCCCGTGAAAAAACATCCGTGTTCGGGAATAAATCCCTGCTTTTATGTCAGGATCTGTGCGAGCTTGACCTGTTCGGCACTGTCGACTGTGCCGTGTGCATGCTCGATTCGTTAAATCACCTTGACGGGCTTGACAGTGTAAGAAAAGCGATAGAAAAAATGTTTCTGTTCCTTGAACCGGGCGGCGTGATTATATTCGATATGAATACGCCGTATAAACATCAAAAGGTTCTTGGTGACAATACATTTGTCTACGAAAATGAAAATTCATTCCTCGTGTGGCAGAATGAGCTGTGCGACGACAATATGACCGTAAATATCTATCTTGACATTTTTGTTGAGGATAAAAACGGCAGATATGACCGCTTCTCGGAGGATTTTTCCGAGACGGCATACAGCTCGGACACAATTACAAATCTTTTAAAAGAAACGGGTTTTGAAGACATCAGGCTTTTTGCCGAGGACGGTACGCCGAATATCAGAGAAGACGAACAGCGCTGCCGTTTTGTCGCAGTCAAACCCGAATTTTACAGAGAGAAGATGCAGTATAATGGGTAAAACCGTAAGATACATTTCAACGGACGGCAGTGTTGTTGTTGCCGCTTCCGATACAACTGATATCTGCGAGACAGCTCGTGTATATCAGAACTCCTCCAAGGTCTGCACAGCGGCACTGGGGCGTACTCTTACCGCCGCAGGGCTTATGGGGATTACGCTTAAGGATGACGATAATTCTGTTACCGTCAGAATTAACGGCGGAGGCCCCGCAGGCTCCGTTATAGCCGTGTCGGACGCTAAGGGCAATGTGCGTGGGTACATTATGGATCCGCATGTTGAGCTGCCTTTGAACGCGAAGGGCAAGCTTGATGTCGGCGGTGCTGTGGGCAAGGACGGCTTTGTTACCGTTATAAAAGATGTGGGACTTGAAGAGCCTTCTGTCGGTCAGACGCCGCTTGTATCGGGCGAGATAGCCGAGGATATCACGTCATATTACGCCATAAGCGAGCAGGTGCCGTCCGTGTGCGCGTTAGGTGTGCTTGTAAACCCCGATTTGTCTGTTGCCGTTGCGGGCGGTTTTCTTATTCAGCTGCTCCCGACTGCGGACGATGAAATTATAACAAAGGTCGAAAAAGGGCTTGAAGGCATAAAGTCCGTTACTTCGATGCTTGCCGCCGGTATGAGCGTCGATGATATCTGCCGTGCCGTGCTGCCCGAATTTGAGCTTGATAAGCTTGATGAATATAATACTGCGTATAAGTGCAACTGTTCTCAGGAGAGAGTAGAGCGTGCCCTTATAAGCACCGGAAAAGAAGCTCTCAAAGAAATGATGCAGGATGAAGTGACGGAGGTTAAATGCCATTTCTGTCCCAAGGTCTATAAGTTTTCGTCGGATGATATAGGCAAGCTTCTGAAGTACGCGACGAAGTGATTTTGCCCCGAAAATTCGCCGCCGAAAAAAATTCAAAAAAAATAAAAAAAAGTGTTGACAAACCACTTTGATTGTAGTATCATAAACAAGCCGCAAGGGACAAGGGGTCTTGCAAAAGCAAGAAAACCCCGGAATGTGGGAGTATAGCTCAGCTGGGAGAGCACCTGCCTTACAAGCAGGGGGTCACAGGTTCGAGCCCTGTTGTTCCCACCAA
>CAVFUV010000304.1:0-2297 GCA_963625735.1 bacterium | reverse complement strand
GTGGAGACCCCGTTCCGCGATATTCAGCTCCTTCATTTTCGGCGGTCTTTACATTATCTGCGTTTATATTCCCGGACTTACCTCCGCTACAAAGGAGCTTATAAAAATGCTCCCGTACCTTGTAACGATAATTGTTCTCGTTGCCACAAGCGTACGCAAAAAACGTGAAAATCAGCCGCCGGCGAGCCTGGGTGTGTCGTATTTCAGAGAAGAACGGTAAAAGTGGTCAGTGGCCAGCGGCCAGGGGCCGGTGTATCTATTGCAGGCATAATAACAAATACCGCAGTACATGGTAAATTGAACTATGCACTGCGGTAATTTTTTGACTGTAAACAAAACTCTTGCAAAATATGTTTGTTGTGTGTATAATCATCTTATAACTATAACTCGAGAGGATATCTTAAATGGAAGACAATTCAAACTACACCTATACATATAACGCCGATGACATTGACAATCAGAAGCCCGAAAAAAGCCTTAAGGCGATTTTCGCGATTATCATAGTTCTTTTTCTGATTGCCGCAGTCGTTCTCGGTGTGTTCTTCGCAAAGAAAAAGGCTCAGAGCGATGCCGAAACGACCACAATACCCGAAACAACAGCCGAGGCCAATATGCCTATGACCGAGCCTGTAACTCAGGCCGCAACATATGAAGCCGGCACTTATTCCGTTAATACGGGCGATGTGGGCATTCTGTTCAGAAAAGACCATGCACAGTCCGCAGAGACTATTGTTGAAATACCCGATAAAACACAGCTTAACATAACCGAAATCTATACCGATGAAACAGCCTCGTCCGAAGACTATAAATATTGGGGCAAAACAACGTATCTCGGCTATGAAGGCTGGGTTACAATGAAATATCTCAAAAAGGGTCTTCCCGATGATGTCGTAACTCCCGACAGCTACAACACAACCGAAGCCGAAACAGCAGCAACCGTAAATTCCGGCACAACAGTCGGCAATTATACCGCAGGTGAATATAAGGTCGCCGCTGACGGCTCATATCTGCGCTTTAAGCAGTCGCCCGGCAGAAATACACAGGTGCTTGGCAGTGTTCCCGACGGCACAACCGTAAATGTTACCGAGATTGTCGAAATAGATGAAACGGATGACGCATACCGTTATTGGGGCAAGATTTCCTATAACGGGTATGAGGGGTATGTTTCGATGGCATACCTGACGAAGTGATTGGCTTGCTGCAAAATTGTGGTGCAGGTGACAGTAATGCATAATGCATAATGCATAATGTCGGAAGACACTGCGTGTCTTACATTATATAGCTTCGCAGGGGATAAACTGTCGGATATTATTTCTTGTTGCACTAAAATTCAAAAAAAACAGAATAAAATTTAATGCATCGGCTGCTTTTGCGGCCGTTTGCTTTAAATGAGAGAGGAGAAAATATATGAATGAAATCGATAAGATGAAAAGGGCGAAAAATTATCTTGAGCTTCTGGCGGTCGGCGTTGACCCGCTGACAGGGGAGCTTATGGATGATGACGAAAGCGTGCTTCTTAATGACAGAATACGCAACTGTTTTACTTATGTTTCGTCCGTTTTAGACCGTGTTATCGCAAACGGCGGTGAAGTCGGCAGAAAAGCCTCCTCACCCAAGCCCGTGTTCAGTATTACCGATGAACAGAAAAACAATATCGAGATAAGCGAAAACGGCATCGGAGCGACAATTCTCGCGAAGCGTATAAATGAAGTGCTTGACGAAAGCTCCAAAAAAGCAAATGCGGTTCATATTACGAACTGGCTTCTCAAAGAGGGCTATCTTGTCGAAAATGTTTACGGCAAAAATAAAATAAGAGTAGCCTCCCCAAAAGGAGAGGCTATCGGAATTAAAACAGTTGAACGCCGGAATCAGAATGGCATCTGGTATAAGCAGAACCTTTACAGCCCCGACGTTCAGATGCTCATTATCAAAAATATTGAGGAAATTGAAAAGCCGGGAGAATAATTGCAGGCAAAGTGTGGAATTTGGAGTGTGGAGTGTGGAGTTTGGAGTTAATCTCTTGCGAAGCTTTATAATCCAAGTCCGCAGGATTTCCTTCTCCGGTCCCCGGTCCCCGGTCCCCGGCCCCTAATGTGGTGATTATTTTATGCCGTCCGCAAATTTAAGAATATCATCGCACACTTCAAACCTTGCATCCTCATTATGAATTTCGTGTCTTAAGCCGTCATAAAGCTTCATGGTTACGTTTTCGTGACCGGTTGCGATGAGCTTGTCATAGACTTCCTTAACGCCCTTGCCGTAGTTGCCGACAGGGTCGTCAGTGCCCGCTATAAGAT
>CAVFUV010000303.1:0-2338 GCA_963625735.1 bacterium | reverse complement strand
GTAGCGACTAATGAGGACCGGCGGCAGCGGTCCGACAATCACAAAACAAGAAAACGCTGAAGCGTTTTGGATTATATAGCTTCGCTAAAAATAAATTTGCCGTATACGGTCAATCTGAGTATCTGCGGAGCTTATAAAATCAAGTCCGCAGGACTTCCGACACTGCTCCTTGCTCCTTGCTAACTCTTTCAGTGTTTACCTCTTAATCCAAACTGCATTTCCGTTGCATACCGTCATCAGGTTTTCACCGAAAAGGCGGTTGCCGGCGAAGGGCGTGCTTTTGCCCATTGAGAGGAAATCGGAGGGGTTCACGGTATATTCCGAGTTTAGATCAAATACGCATATGTCGTGCGTTTCGGGGAGCGAGAATCGTTTTCGGGGATTTATGCTCATAAGCTCAACAAGTCTTGAGAGAGTTATTATACCGGGCTTTACGAGGTTTGTGTAAAGCACCGAAAAGGCGGTTTCAAGCCCTACGACACCCATAAGACTGTCTTTGAGTCCGCCGGATTTTTCTTCCGCGGAGTGCGGGGCGTGGTCGGTCGCTATCATATCGATTGTGCCGTCAAGCAAACCCTCAATAAGTGCCTCACGGTCACGGGGTGAACGCAGGGGCGGATTCATCTTAAATCTGCCGTCCTCCTGCAGACATGTATCGTCAAGCGTCAGATAATGCGGCCCTGTTTCGCACGTTACGTCAACACCGTCCGCCTTGGCGTCACGGATAAGACGAACACTTTCGGCAGTCGAAATGTGGCACACGTGATATCTGCACCCGGTGTCCTTCGCAAGTCGCAGGTCTCTTTCTATCGGCCGCCACTCACTCTCGGAACAGATGCCTTTATGGGAATGAGCCTTGGCGTATTCGCCGTCGTGGATATATCCGCCGCGCAGCAAAGAATTGTCTTCACAGTGGGCGGCAAGCACCTTGCCCGTCTGTTTTATACGAAGCATGGCTTCTTTCATAATACTCTCGGACTGAATACCCTTGCCGTCATCCGAAAAAGCCACGCAGCAGGGAGCGAGTGCTTCAATATCGGACAGCTTTTCGCCCTTTTCGCCGACGGTCACGGACGCATACGGATGAACATTTATCACAGCGGTGTTTTTTATCGCTTCAATCTGAGGGGTGATATTCTCGACACTGTCGGGCACGGGATTGAGGTTCGGCATTGTGCAGACATCGGCATAGCCGCCGTGTGCCGCCGCCAGAGAGCCCGAGCGAATTGTTTCTTTATACAAAAAACCCGGCTCTCTGAAATGAACATGAACATCACAGAAAGCCGGAAAAACAGCAACATTATTAAATTCATAAAAATCGGCACCGCCGCCGACGGAAAAATCAAAAATACGATCGCCGGAAGCGACAGTGTCGGAAGTGTAAAATTGTGAGTTTCTGAAGCTTATTGTCATACCGTTCTCCGATTTTACAAAAAAATAATCCGCCGAGCAAAAAGCACGCGGACACAGATTAATTCACGGAAATAAGTGAAAATATTTACATAATCTTGTGGGTGTCTCGCACCGCGCTTAAAGATTGCCTGCGGATATATGATACACTGATGAAGGGGATTTGTCAAGGGAAAAAATCAGATGCTGTCTTTAAGAAAATTTGTGAAATCTGTTATTATTTAAGTACGGGGGGGGTAAATAAACCCCGGTTGGGATTTAAGAATAACCTTTACAGCAAAACAGGAGGCTGTCCGAGTGAACAGTCTCCTGTTGTTTACGGGGATACTATAGGGTTATTTAAGCCATGATTTGGGGTCGTCAAGCTTGACGGCGGCACGAAGAATAAGGCGTGCGTCGGACACGCTGATGTCGTCCTTGAAATCAACATTTGCGGCGGTAAAACAGGCACCGGTGAGAGCATCAAGCTCTACTGCGGCTCGAAGAGCAAGACGAGCATCGGATACACTTATCGCACCGTCGGAATCAATATCACCAAGGACGGCAATATCCTTGCTTGATTTAATTTTGCCGTCGGACAAGGTAACAAGCTTCATTCCTGTGGAAATTTTTGTGCTGTCGTCAAGTTTGACTTGTTTATTATCCTTATAGATTTTGGCGTTTGAATCGGTTGCGGAGATGATTTCTTCACCGGTAACACCGGGGACGGTTACGATATAACCATTTTGCTCAGCAACAATTGTCGATATTTGCTTATCGGAGGCAGGATTAAGGGATTGGAGAAGCAAAGCCGGACGAACTCCGTAGCCAGTGAGATCGGTAGAGTAGTTGCGGTTGACACGCCCCGTAGTCGTAAACATGGCAGCTATAATTCGAGTACGAGCCGCCAGAACGCAGCCGCCACCAAGAGTTGCCGTTGCCGGAGTAT
>CAVFUV010000302.1:0-2339 GCA_963625735.1 bacterium | reverse complement strand
GCCGTACAGAGACTGTCTGCTATTCTTTTGAATATAAAGGAGGAAAGAATTTATGTCAAAAAAACAAGACGCTTTTTACTTTGAAAACTTTATCGAATGTGCGGATCATGCCTGCCGGGCATCTGAACTGCTTGAGAATGTGCTGAGCGATTTTAAACCGGAGGAAATATCGCAGAAGCTTGACGAAATGCACCAA
The DNA here is from genome assembly GCA_963625735.1 of bacterium. Classification (GTDB taxonomy): domain Bacteria; phylum Bacillota; class Clostridia; order Oscillospirales; family Acutalibacteraceae; genus RUG806. Next base: position 2,143 of record CAVFUV010000302.1, on the reverse strand, counting down.
ATAGAGCATTCTGCCGATTTAAAGAAACATGAGCTTCAGGATGTTCTTGTGAAAGCGTTTATCACTCCGATCGACAGAGAAGACATTTCGCATATGTGCCAGAATATTGACGAGATTACCGACAAGCTTGAAGATGTTATGATCCGTCTTTACTATAATCAGGTGCAAACGGTTCGTCCGGACGCACTGGAACTTGCACGGGTAGTCACGCTGTGCTGCAGAGAGGTAAAAGCATTGCTTGAAAAGTTTGCCGATTTTAAACATGAGAAAAGTTTGAGGGAACATATCATTAAGATAAATTCGCTTGAGGAGCAGGCGGACAAACTGTATATCCGTTGTATGTATGATCTGCACGGTGCCGGAGCGGACGCGTTGGAGGTTATTGCATGGCGAGAAATTTATACTTATCTTGAGAAGTGTGCCGACGCAACCGAGCACGCCGCAGATGTGGTTGAAACTGTTGTGATGAAGAACAGCTGAAAAAGAATTTAGGCACTGTGCAAGAAAAACGCAGTGCTTTTTCTTATATCCGAATACCGTAATCAACAAAACAAGCGTATGGCAATGCTTTGTACCAAAGCAAAACCATACGCTTATTTCGAAAGAAAGGAGAAAAATGAAAAAATGGGAGATATCTAAATAAAATCTACGTTCCTTGAATCGGAACAGTCAAGGGATAGTGGCTTATTTGCTGGCTGTTTCTGTTTCGGCGGAAATCGTTTTTCCTTCAACCGGAGCTTCTTCTTCGCCTTTCTCTTTCTTTTTCGATCCGATAGAGAGAAGGAGGTTGAGAAGAATACCGAAGATTGCAGCACCTGCAATGCAGGGAATCTGCAAACCGAACAACGGAATGTTTCCGCCGAAGGCATACTGTCCGCCGATTCCGATGGCCATAACGGAAGCGATAACGGCAATGTTTTTTGCATCAAACATGTCCACTTTTTTGTCGATCATAATTGCAATGCCCTGTGCGGCGATCGCTCCGAACAGATAGATCTCCAGACCGCCGATAACCGCGAGCGGAATGCCGTAGATGATTTTGATAAGCGGGGTGAAGCAGGCAACGATCATAGCGATGATCGAAGCTGCTATAAGCACGGGAACGGAAAACACCTTGGTAATAGCCATTGTGCTGATATTTTCGCCGTAGTTCGTGCCGGCAGGTCCGCCGATCACCCCGGAGATCATATCACAGATACCATCGCCGATAAGGTTTTTGTGCAGAAGCGATGCCATATTGATCCGACTACATCCCTTCTTTTTGGCAACATCATTGACATAGATGTCAAGCTGGTAGATATGTGCTGTTGACTCGGGGATGGTCGCAATGGCAATAGGCATAATGGCGACCAAAGCAGCCAAGGAAAACTTCGGAAGTGAGAAAGCGGGCAGAGCAAAGACAGAACCGTCACCCAACTTCCAAACAGAGGAGGAAAGAGCCGCTTCCGGAACAGTGCGGAAGAGATTGATATCGCCGATCAGGTAGACAAGTCCTGCAACGGCACATCCTGTCAGTGCACCGAGCAATAAGGGGAGCTGACCGAGCAGACCTTTTAAGTAGCGGGAGTAGAGGACGGTAGAAATTAGTGTGATAAGTGCTACGATAATCCACCAGGTCTGTGCCGTTGAATGTACTGTCGCTCCCTCGGAAATTTGAGGAATAGCGTCGCCGAGAGCATTTCCCGCGAGTGTTAAACCGATGATCATGGCAACGGAACCGGTTATGCTTGCGGGAAGAAGTTTCTCGACCGCCTTGGAACCGACATATTTTACGATAAGACCGGCGGCAATGGAAACAAATCCGGACATGATAATACCGAATTGTGCTTCGCGTATAGCAATTTGCGGAAGGATTCCGTCGGTCATGGTATAGCCCTTGGCGGCACACATGCTGGCGATTGCCGTCAGGTACGCAAAGCTGGAACCGTAGTACAGCGGGATCTTCTTACCGGTAATAAGAATAAAGCAAAGGGTTGCCAGACCGCTTGCAAAAATGGTTGTGGATACTTGAAAGCCGGTGATGAGAGCCACGGTGATGGTGGCAGGGAACATAACAATGACCTGCTGAATGGCGTACAACAGCAGTTTCCAGAAACTTGGTTTCTCATCCGGCAGATAACCAAGCGACTCTGAAATCTTGGAC
>CAVFUV010000301.1:0-2339 GCA_963625735.1 bacterium | reverse complement strand
CCATAAACACAACCGGCAGAATCGCCATAACGCATCTCAAAGCTAATGTCATTGAGTCGGACGCACCCGACAGAACGCCTTCGATATATGAAGCCTTGTATTCCGTCGTCCATGTTGCGGGGTCGCTGAGAGCGGAGTTTTCGGCATTCGAAATCTTGTTCGTGATATCCGTAAGCCCGATTGCGAGATAGACTATCATTATGATAACCTGCTGCAAAGAGCTTGACAGCTTCGTCATAAAGGGACGCACCGAGAATATAAGCGCCTCATTTCTCTCGCCTGTGATGAGTTCGTTATACTCAATCGTGTTCGACAGGCACACAGCCCCTATAAGATAAATCAGCGAATATCCGAGCCCTATAAACAGCGATTCAACGCACAGCACATAGAAAGACACTGTCGTATTCGTTATAAATGTGCCTGTGAGCATAAATGCCGCATAGCCGATTATCGTTGTTATAAACGAAATTCTGACTATTTGAATACGCTTCATAAATTTTGTCATTATCGGATAAATTACAAAGCTTAATCCCGATGCCGCACCGTAGAACACAACAAAAATCGTTGTAAATGAGCCTTCATAGCCGTATGACAGATAGATATAGTTTGTGCCGAACGCCGTAAGAAGAGTGCCGCTCAGATTCACGAACAGAAGCATAAATGCAGTCCACAGCACCTGTTTGTTGTTCAGAATTATCTTTACCATCTGTTTAAATCCGGTCTTTTCGCCCGTTTGGGGTTTCAGCGGTTTTTCTTTTACGCCGGCGCATACAAACGACTGACAGCCAATAAACAGCAGTGCGATTACAATGGACACAACCTTGTAGCCCGTTACGGCACTGTTGCCGATTGCCATTTTGCCGACGGTGAGTATCGGTATAAGTCCGTTTGCCAGAATTGTGCCGAGCCCCGCAAACAGATTTGACATTGATGTGATAATATCACGCTCTCTCGGTTCGCTTGTAAGTGAGGGGAGCATCGACCAGTAGCCGATGTCGTTCATGGTGTATGTCATGTCCCATATAAGATACAGAAACGGGAAAGCAATGACATACGCCGTGCCTTTAAGCGGAATAGAGAAAATAAGTGTAAGCACAATCGCATTTGTAATTGCGCCTATAAGTATCCACGGCTTGAACTTGCCGAATCTTGAACGGGTGTTTTCTATGATGCCGCCCATAATGGGGTCGTTGATGCCGTCCCATATTCTGCATATTATCATGATTATGCTTATAGCCGCAAACTGCCCGTCCGTCACATCCTTTGTGTACAGAATAAATGTCAGCAAAAAGTAGGTATAGAGCGAGTACGCAAGGTCTCTGCCGATGCCGCCTAAGCTGTATATCCACTTGTTTCTTGCGAATGTTCTGTCTTTTGCCGCCGGTTTCGCCATAAAAATCTCTCCTCCGATTTTAATGCGGAAATCAGATTATCGTAACATGCTTCATGACAACGGGTGTTACGGGTCTGTCACCGTATGTTGTGGGAACGCTTGCTATCTCGTCGACAGCGTCCATGCCGTCAACAACCTTGCCGAATGCGGCGTAGCTGCCGTCAAGGTGCGGTGCGTCCTCGTGCATGATGAAAAACTGCGAGCTTGCGGAGTTCGGTGCCATTGTGCGAGCCATTGAAATAACGCCGCGAGTGTGCTTTATGTCGTTGCCCTTGAAGCCGTTCGCGGCAAATTCACCGTGAATTGTGTCTTTTGAACCGCCGCAGCCCGTGCCGTCGGGGTCGCCGCCCTGAATCATAAAGCCCTTGATTATGCGATGAAAAGTAAGTCCGTCATAAAAGCCCTCTTTCACAAGCTTCTCAAAGTTTGCGACTGTTTCGGGTGCTTTATCGGGATAAAGCTCAATGTCGATTATCGCGCCGTTGTCCATTTCTATTCTTACCATTTTTGTTCGTCCTTTCGTGCGGGCAGCCCGCTTTTGTTTTCTTATATTCTACCACATTCGGCAAAAATTCTCACTATATAAATTACCGAAATTTAAGCTTTGTTTTTAGTAATAGTGTTAAAATATCTGATCGTTCGGGGAAAATTGTCACGCGAAAAATTTTTTATTTAATCTGCGAAATCGTAAAAAACTGTTGCAATACCCTCGGCGGGTGTTGTATAATCATAAGAGTATTATGGGGAAAGGGGAAACTGAAGTATGGCAGAAAAGCCTAAAATTAAAATAAGCAAAGTGGTTTTTCTCGCGGTCGCTGTTGTAGCTGCTCTGGGGCTGACATTGTTTGTCAATCTCAAGACAAAACTGTCCGCTGCCAATAACGAGCTCGAGAGCCTTTCACAGGTTTATGAAGAAATTTCTCAGCAGAATGATAATATAGAATAC
>CAVFUV010000300.1:0-2345 GCA_963625735.1 bacterium | reverse complement strand
GTTAAAAAAAATCTGTGAAGAGTTACAGATTGACTGATTTTTATATCGATTTTACAGCAGTTTTCATTATACAAAAAACAGGAGGTTATTTAATTGAAAGCTTACAGTGCAGAAAACATTAGAAATATATGTCTTGCCGGTCACGGCGGCAGAGGCAAAACAACTCTTGCGGAAGCAATGATAAATCTTGCCGGTGCGAGCGATCGTCTCGGCAGAGTAGCCGACGGCAACACCGTTATGGACTTTGACGCGGAAGAAAAACGCCGTCACAATTCCGTCGCATCCGCTGTCTGCCCCGTTGAGTGGCGTGACAGAAAAATCAATATAATCGACACTCCCGGTCTCTTCGACTTCGCCGCAGGTATGGCAGAAGGCATCAGAGCCGCCGATTCTGTTCTTATCGTCCTTCAGGCAGGCTCGGGCGTTGATGTCGGTGCGGAGAAGGCACACGACGCAGCCGAGGCACGCGGAATGGCAAAATATATAATCGTTACCCGCTGTGACGCTGAGCACGCGGATTTCTATAAGACCGTTGACGCTCTCAAAGAAGAGTACGGCACGGCTGTCTGCCCCATCGTTATCCCCTATATGAACGGCGACAAGGTTGAGTGCTATGTCAACTTCCTTCAGAACAAGGCGTTCAAGTATGCCGGCGGCAAGGCAACAGAGGTTCCCGTTCCGTCCGACGCGAAAATCGACGCTATTCACGAGGCATTCACAGAGTCCGTCGCGACAGCCGATGACGAGCTTATGGAAAAGTTCTTCGAGGGTGAAGAGTTCACCCATGACGAGATAGTCGCCGCTCTTTCAAAGGGCGTTGCGGACGGCACGGTTATGCCCGTATACGCCTGCTCCGGCTATACCGTAGAGGCTGTTGATCTTGTTCTCAACGGTATTACGAAGCTTGCTCCCTCGCCCGTTATGCGTCCCGAAACGGCGACAAATGCCGACGGCGAAGAAGTTGAGCTTAAGTGCGACCCCAACGGACCGCTTGCCGCTGTCTGCTTCAAGACCGTTGCCGACCCCTATGTCGGTAAGATGAGCTACATAAAAGTCGCTTCTGGCAAAATCACAGGCGACACACCTTGCTTCTGCACACGCACCGGCGCCACTCAGAGAATAGGCAAAATGGTTATTCCCAAGGGCGGCAAAACCGAGGATACAACCGAAATCGTCGCAGGCGACATCGCTGTTATCACAAAGCTCGAAAACTTCAAGACGGGCGACACGATAAGTGCGGAGAAGAATCCCCTTCAGCTTGCCGGTCCCGTATTCCCCGAGCCCTGCCTTTCAAGAGCCATCAACGTCAAGAAAAAGGGCGAGGAAGAAAAGGTTGCAATGGGTCTTAAGAAGCTGTCTCACGAAGATCCTTCAATCAGATATTATACAAATGATGAAACAAGAGAGCAGATTCTCTCCGGTCTCGGTGAACAGCATCTTGACCTCATCGTAAACAAGCTCAAAGCCAAGTTCGGCGTTGAAATCGACCTTTCAATTCCCAGAGTGGCATACAGAGAGACAATCAAAAAGACCGTTCAGATTCACGGCAGACACAAGAAGCAGTCCGGCGGTCACGGTCAGTTCGGTGATGTATGGATTCGTTTTGAGCCCAACGGCGAAGGCGATCTTGAATTTGCCGAAGAGGTTGTCGGCGGCTCCGTTCCCAAGAACTTCTTCCCGGCAGTTGAAAAGGGCCTCAGAGATTGTGTTCAGAGAGGTATTGTAGCGGGCTATCCCGTTGTCGGCATCAGGGCTGTTCTTTACGACGGCTCATATCATCCGGTTGACTCCTCCGAAATGGCGTTCAAGACTGCGGCATCCCTTGCGTTCAAGCAACTTAAAGACACCGCTAACCCCGCTATCCTTGAGCCTATCGGCACACTTAAGGCGTATATGCCCGATGACAACCTCGGCGACATAATGGGCGACATTACAAAACGCCGCGGCAGAGTTCTCGGTATGGGCCCCGCAGATAAGCCCAAAATGCAGCTTCTCGAAGCGGAAGTTCCCATGGCGGAAATGGGCGACTTCGCAATTACTCTTCGTTCCGTAACAGCCGGCAGAGGTTACTTCTCACTTGAATTCGCAAGATACGAGGAAGCACCCGCACCCGTTGCTCAGAAGGTTATCGAAGAGTCCAAGATGGAAGACTATGACGTTGACTGATAAAACAGAATAAAAATAATCCGAAGAGAGCTTCAGCCGAGGTTCTCTTCGGTTTTTTATTGTTGAACAAACAACAGAAGGCGAGGGATATGTTGATGATTTTGTGGAAATATTGATATTTTAAATTTTGTCGTAAATTGCAATAGCAACCTGCAATATTTTTTCTACAAGTGATGCTT
>CAVFUV010000299.1:0-2364 GCA_963625735.1 bacterium | reverse complement strand
ATAAAAATAAAGTATACACCGTCTCGGTTGACAAAATCGTAACAATGTGGTACTATTAATCCGATTTTGATTTAGAACAAGGAGAATTAGTATGTCACTTACAACAAACAAATCGGTTCTCTCATGGATTGACGAAAAAGTCAGTCTCGTAAGTCCCTCACAGATCATCTGGATCGACGGCAGCGAAGCACAGCTTGACGATCTTCGTGCCGAGGCTGTTGAAACAGGCGAGATGATAAAGCTTAACGAAGAGCTTCTTCCCGGCTGCTATCTTCACAGAACAAAGCCCAACGACGTTGCCCGTGTTGAGGACAGGACTCTCATCTGCACTCCCACCGAGGAGGAGGCAGGCCCCACAAACCACTGGATGGAGCCCTCCGCCTGCTACAAAATGCTCTATGATATCGCAAGAGATTCATATAAGGGCAGAACCATGTATGTTATCCCTTATTCAATGGGTCCCGTCGGTTCAAAGTTCTCTAAGATAGGTATTGAGCTTACAGACTCCATTTATGTTGTTCTTAACATGGCTATAATGACCAGAGTCGGCAAGGCTGTTCTTGATGTTCTCGGCGATTCAAACGACTGGGTTCGCGGTCTTCACTGCAAATGCGATGTCGATGCCGAAAAACGCTGGATTTGCCAGTTCCCGCAGGACAACACCATTATTTCCGTTAACTCCGCATACGGCGGAAACGTTCTTCTCGGCAAAAAGTGCTTCGCTCTTCGTATAGCTTCCTATCAGGGCTGGAAAGAGGGCTGGCAGGCCGAGCATATGCTCATCCTCTGTGTTGAGAAGCCCAACGGCGAAAAGAAATATGTCTGTGCCGCGTTCCCCTCAGCCTGCGGCAAAACCAACCTCGCTATGCTTATTCCTCCCGAGGAGTTCGCAAAGAAGGGCTATAAGGTTACAACAGTCGGCGACGATATTTCATGGATTCGCAAGGGTGCCGACGGCAGACTTTACGCTATCAACCCCGAAAACGGCTTCTTCGGCGTTGCTCCCGGCACTAACATGAAGTCCAACCCCAACGCACTTATTTCCACACAGAAGGGCACAATCTTCACAAACGTCTGCCACAACATCGACAATAACACCGTATGGTGGGAAGGCCTCGACAAGAATCCGCCCACGAACGCAATCGACTGGAAGGGCAACCCCTGGAACGGCAAGGAGAGCACAGAGAAGGGTGCGCATCCCAACTCAAGATTCACCGCTCCCGCAAAGAACTGCCCCTGCCTCAGCCCCGAATTTGAAAATCCGGAAGGCGTGCCGATCTCCGCTATCGTTTTCGGCGGCAGACGTGCAAAGCTCGCTCCTCTGGTATATCAGTCAAGAGACTGGAACAACGGCGTATTCGTCGGCTCGATAATGGCTTCCGAGACAACGGCCGCAGCTGCAGGTGCAGTAGGTGTTGTTCGTCGTGACCCCATGGCTATGCTTCCGTTCTGCGGCTACAACATGGCTGATTACTGGCAGCATTGGATCGACATAGGCGCAACTCTCGACCCCGAGAAGGCTCCCAAGATCTTCAATGTTAACTGGTTCAGAAAAGACGATGAAGGCAACTTCCTGTGGCCCGGCTACGGCGACAACCTTCGTGTTCTTAACTGGATTCTTGATCGCTGCGACGGCAAGGTTGACGCTAAAGAAACAGCCATCGGCTATGTTCCCTATGCAGACGACATTGACCTTACAGGCATCGAGGACGAAGTTTCCAAGGCTACACTTGAGTCCATCCTCAACGTTGACAAAGACCTCTGGAAGAACGAAGTTCCCGGCATTGAGGAGTTCTACGCCAAGTTCGGCGACAAGCTCCCCGCCGCAATCAAGGAACAGCTCAATATCCTCAAGAGCAATCTTGATAAATAAAGCATTACTGTGCGGTGCGTAATTTCCGCCGCGCCTGTACTGCTCCCGTGAAATAAAACTCCCTGTCGGACATAAGCTCGGCAGGGAGTTTTTTTTGTTAGCAAGGAGCAAGGAGCAGTAAAGTAGCAAAAATAAGAAATAACAATGTATGTTTATGATTTTGTCCGACCTGCAATTTAGCGGATTTTGTTGGGATATCTGTCTGTTTGATAATCGTAATTTAACAAGCTTGTTCGTAAAAAATTAAAGTTTGTCGGGAGCTATATTGTGTACTGGTTCGGAGTCACTTTCATTCAAAAATCGTGAAAAATTGGATTTTGCTCGAGTTATACACATGTTTTGATAATTTGTAAAAAAATATTTAAGAAGCACTTGCAATTCATATTCAGCTGTGCTATACTCTAAACAGAACTTGGCACCTATGACTATTTATTACCCCCCCGAGCACATTCTATTTAATAAGGTTTATGTTGGAGGAGTTTTCATGGCGA
>CAVFUV010000298.1:0-2418 GCA_963625735.1 bacterium | reverse complement strand
GGCCACTGGATACTGGATACTGCCCCCCCCGCCCCTTACCTGCTCATTGCTTTTCGGATTGTACATTGACAGTGCCCACCCGTGTCTCCATATCATAAAAAGGAGCAAAAAAAGTATGTTTGAAGAATTCAGAAAATTCGAAACAACCCTCGCAGGCCGTCCCCTCGTCGTCGAGACAGGCAAAATGGCTCAGCTTGCGGGCGGCAGCTGTCTCATTCGCTACGGCGAAACAGAGGTTCTGTGCACTGCCACAATGGCAGACAAACCCCGTGAGGGCGTAGACTTCTTCCCCATGTCAATCGACTTCGAGGAAAAGCTCTATTCCGTCGGCAAAATTCCCGGCTCATTCCAGAGACGTGAGGGCAAGGCAAGCGAAAAAGCCGTTCTCTCCGCTCGTGTTATCGACCGTCCCATCCGTCCTCTGTTCCCCAAGGACATGAGAAACGATGTCGGCATTGTCGCTACCGTTATGTCCGTTGACCCCGACTGTCTTCCCGAAATCACCGCTATGATAGGTGTTTCCGTCGCTCTTTCGATTTCTCCCATTCCGTGGGCAGGCCCCATCTCCGGTGTATCCGTAGGTCTTGTTGACGGCAAGTACGTCATTAACCCCACAGCAGAAGAGAGAGAAAAGAGCCGGATGGCCGTTACCGTCGCTTCAACCGATGAGCTTATCGCCATGATCGAAGCCGGCGCAAACGAAATCGACAACGACACCATGTTCGAAGGCATCATGTACGGCCACAAAGAGAACCAGAGAATTGTTGACTTCATCAAGGAAATTCAGAAGGAAATCGGCAAGCCCAAAATCGACTTCCAGTCAAACGATCCCTCGCCCGAAATGTACGAAGCCGTTAAGGAGTTCGCGATTGAGGACGTTAAGGTTGCCCTTGACACCGATGACAAGCGTGTCCGTGATGAGAGACTTCTTCCCATTTACGCCGCTGTTCACGAGAAGTTTGACGAGCAGTTCCCCGAAGAGACCGCAAAGCTTGACGACTGCCTCTATAAGCTTCAGAAATATATCGTTCGCCGCTGGCTTCTTGATGAAGGCAAGCGTGTTGACGGCAGAGGCATAGACGAAATGCGTCCCCTTAACGCTCAGATTGACCTTCTCTCACGTGTTCACGGCTCCGGTATGTTCACCAGAGGTCAGACACAGGTTCTTACCGTTACCACTCTCGGCACGGTAGGCGACGCTCAGACACTTGACGGCATCGACGAAGAAGAAAAGAAGAGGTATATCCATCACTATAACTTCCCCGCATATTCCGTAGGCGAGACAAAGCCCTCAAGAGGCCCCGGCAGAAGAGAAATCGGCCACGGCGCTCTTGCCGAGCGTGCTCTTCTCCCCGTTATTCCTTCCGTTGAAGAGTTCCCCTACACAATAAGACTTGTATCCGAGGTTCTGTCCTCCAACGGTTCAACCTCACAGGCTTCAATCTGCGGCTCCACACTGTCACTTATGGCGGCAGGCGTTCCGATTAAGGCTCCCGTTGCCGGTATTTCCTGCGGTCTTGTTACCGAAGGCGACCGCTTCATGACAATGGTTGACATTCAGGGACTCGAAGACTTCTTCGGCGACATGGACTTCAAGGTCGGCGGCACAAAGAAGGGTATCACAGCCATTCAGATGGATACCAAGGTTCACGGTCTTACTCCCGCTATCGTTAAGGAAGCATTCGAAAAGACATATAAGGCTCGCTGCAAGATAATCGACGAGGTTATTCTTCCCTGCATCGCAGAGCCCCGCAAGGAGCTTTCAAAGTACGCTCCGAAGCTCATCTCCACAAAGATTGACCCCGAAAAGATCGGCGACGTTATCGGCAAGCAGGGCAAGGTTATCCAGAAAATCTGCGCCGAGTGCGACTGCAAGATTGATATTGATGATGACGGCACCGTATTTATCGCTTCAACCGATCTCGAAAACGCCAAGAAGGCTCTGTCGATAGTTGAGACTATCGCAAAGGATCCCGAGGTCGGCGCAATCTACAAGGGTGTTGTAACACGCCTTATGTCCTTCGGCGCATTCGTTGAAATCGCTCCCGGCAAAGAGGGACTTGTTCACATCAGCCACCTTGACGTAAAGCGTACCGAGAAGGTTGAGGACGTTGTAAATGTCGGCGATGAGATTATCGTTCAGGTCCTTCCCACAGACGAGCAGGGCAGACTTAATCTTTCAAGAAGAAATGCTCTTATAGCCGTTGAGGGACTTACACCCGAAAACGACATTTCCGATCAGGCTCGCCGTCCCGCACGCCGTGACAACCACAACGGCAACTTCAGACGCGACAAGAGATAAAATCTCAAGACAGACATAAACAAACCGCTCTCACGGCACTTTGCCGGAAGGGCGGTTTTTTGCTTGGCTTTTTCTCAGAGGTCAGCCGTTTAAGCAGTGAGCAGGTAAGGGGCCGG
>CAVFUV010000297.1:0-2422 GCA_963625735.1 bacterium | reverse complement strand
CTTCAAATGTACACTTTTATTATACAGGTCCAATGCATTCTACATTCTGCATTCTACATTCTGCATTATCTTAAATTTCAAGTTTAAAGGCTTCATCCAGCGTCATAATTCCCGCTTTATGCAGAACCTCAACTGTCTTTTCAAGGTCATTTGTGCGTATTACCGTCCACGCCTTGCCGTCCTGCTTGCCCATAAAGGCATACATATATTCAATGCTGATTTCGGCCGAAGTGAGAGTGTCGAGAATATAAGCAAGTCCGCCCGGTCTGTCTTCCATAGCGGCGGCTATAATATCCGTATATTTTACGGTAACACCGTGCTCTGTAAGTGCCATTGCCGCCTGCTCGTATTTATCGACAACAAGACGAAGCACGCCGAAGTCCGATGTGTCGGCAAGCGAGAGAGCCTTTATGTCTATATCGTTTTCTCTGAGAACATTTGTTATTGCGGCAAGTCTGCCGAATTTATTTTCAACGAATACGGATAACTGTTTTATCATTGTTTTCACACCTTTCTTTTATCTATAACACGCTTTGCCTTGCCCTCACTGCGTTCAATGCTCTTGGGGTTGACAAGGTGAACCTTTGCGCCGATGCCCAATGTATCACGAAGCATACCTGTGATTTTGCGTTCGATATTTTCGATTGACTTGACGTCATCCGCAAACAGTGCCTGGCTCATTTCTACATTTACATCGAATGTATCGGTATTGTTTACACGGTCAACAATAATCTGATAGTTGGGAGTAAGATCTCCGCCGCTTGCCTTAAGCAGAACCTCTTCAATCTGAGACGGGAATACGTTTACGCCTCTGATTATAAGCATATCGTCGCTTCTGCCCTGCGGCTTGTTCATTCTTACGTGTGTGCGTCCGCATTTGCACTTCTCGTAATTAAGCGAGCAGATATCTCTTGTGCGGTAACGGATAAGAGGGAAGCCCTCTTTCGTAAGTGTAGTGAATACAAGCTCACCGCTCTGTCCTTCGGGCAGAACCTCAAGCGTATCGGGGTCGATTATCTCGGGGATGAACATATCCTCCCACACGTGCATGCCGCACTGATATTCGCATTCGCATCCGACACCGGGTCCCATAATTTCCGAAAGACCGTAAATGTCATACGCTTTTATGTGAAGCTTCTCTTCAATTTGTTTTCTCATGTCTTCGCTCCACGGCTCTGCACCGAAAATGCCCGCCTTGAGCTTTAATTTGTCGGTCACTCCCGCTTCCTCTGCGGCCTCACCGAGATACATGGCATAGCTCGGCGTGCAGCAAAGCACGGTTGTGCCGAAATCAACCATTGTCTGAAGCTGATTTTTTGTGTTGCCCGATGAAGTGGGAATAACCGTCGCGCCTATTCTCTCAGCGCCGCCGTGCGCACCGAGACCGCCGGTGAAAAGTCCGTAACCGTATGAAACCTGTATAAAGTCGTTGCTGTCGGCACCTATCGCCGTCATCATTCTGGCGACACAGTCCGCCCAGTTGTCAAGGTCGTTTTTGGTGTAGCCGACAACGATTTTTTTGCCTGTCGTGCCCGATGACGCATGAACACGCACAATGTTTTTCATTGGCTCTGCAAACAGTCCGTAAGGATAATAATCTCGTAAATCCTGTTTGTAAGAGAAGGGAAGCTTGCTTAAATCTTCAACGCCGTGTATGTCTTCGGGCTTTAATCCCTTTTCATCCATACGCCTGCGGAAAAGCTCCACACGCTCATACATGCGTTTTACCTGCTTTACCAGTCTTTCACTTTGAAGAGCTCTAAGCTCCTCACGGGGCATTGTTTCAATTTCTTTCTGCCACATGGCTTTTTCCTCCTTGGAATTTGCGGAAAACAAAAAAGTCCTCCGCTTGATAGCAGAGGACGGACTTAAACCGTGATACCACCTCATGTTCGGTTTTACCTCGCGATAAAACCCTCACAGAGTACAAAAAATACTCTTATCGCTTTAACGGGCGAACCCGATCACACCTACTGCAATTTTCAGCGGACTGCTCTCGAAATGAACTCACCGTAATTCGGACGGCATTTTGCACCGGACAATGCCTCTCTTAAGACCTTACTTGCGGCTACCTGTTTTCGGTCACTGCATTTATGCTATTACTTTATCACCGCCAAAACACATTGTCAACAGTCAATTTTTGCAAAAAGTATTAAACTTTTTTATATATGGCTTTAACGGAATAAATTATAAAGTCCGATTTTTGCAGATAACGGCAGCCTTGAAGGTCCTGTTTTCGCTGTCATATCTGCAGACAAGCCCTCCGTCATATTTTTCGGCCGTGCTATTAAGAATTTTAAGCCCCAGCCCGTGAATTGATTTGTCCGGCTTTTGTGTGACATATTCGCCGTCTTTTTCGGTGGGTGGTGCGTCACATGAATTGACCGTGATAAACCGCAGAAAATCAGTTTCGTTACTGTCT
>CAVFUV010000296.1:0-2473 GCA_963625735.1 bacterium | reverse complement strand
AGATAAACTAATCTCTTATAATTCAGCTTATAAGTCAGCGAAGCCACACTCCACAATCCACTCTCCACACTCCACACTTTGTGCAGCTCTACTCTCCAAACTTCGCACTGCGTCTAACTGCTCCCTGCTCCTTGCTCACTGAAATAAGGCGGCACTCCGCACAGAAAAGAAGGAAAACACATGAAAAAAATTATCGTAGCCGACGATGAAGAGCTTATAAGACGACTTGTAAGCGACTTTCTCACCGCTGAGGGGTATGAACCGCTTCAGGCCGACGACGGCGACGTCGCGCTCAAGCTGTTTGAGGAGAACCCCGACACCGCACTTCTGATTCTTGACATCATGATGCCAAACATGGACGGCTGGGAGGTATGCCGCCGAATCAGAGAATTCTCAAACGTACCCATTATTATGCTCACCGCACGATCACAGGAGTATGATCAGCTTGCATCCTTTGACGCGGGCGCGGACGACTTTGTAACAAAGCCCTGCTCCCCTTCGGTGCTTATGAAGCGTGTTGCGGCTCTTCTTCGCAGAGGCGAGGGCGGCGGTGTTAATACGCCGAAGGTATTGAGCCTTGACGACTTAAAGCTTGATTCAACGGCACATGAAGTATGGCTTGACGGCAAGAGCATCAGCCTTACAATAAAGGAATACAGCATACTTCAGAAGCTTTTAGCGGCTCCCGGCAAGGTATTTTCAAGAGATCAGATGCTTGAAGACATCTGGGGCTTTGATTTCGAGGGCGACGCAAGAACCATCGATTCACACGTTGCACGTCTTCGCACCAAGCTCGGCGACTGGGGCACACATCACATAAAGACCATTTACGGCACCGGCTACAAGCTTGAGGTGAACAAGAATGACGAAAAATAAAGAGAAAAAACACAGAACAAAACGCGCAAAAAATATGCGCACACGCATTATGCGCGCGATAGTGTTTATCATCTTTCTGTCAATTCTCATACCCGTCACGGCGTATTATTTTCTGCCGGATTATGTATATCTTTTTGTCCCCGGCACAAAGCTGTGGATTGCGGCGGACGATGTCGCAAGCTCCTATGGCAAGGATGATTTTCTGGATGCCATAAGATACGCCGAACAGAAATATAATGCCACAATAGAAATTTACAACAAAGACGGTGTTTTCATATACTCGACCCGTGCCATTATAGACAGCCTGCCGACCGATCTGTCCGAAGCCGAGGCTATTGACGAAGCGTACAAGACAAACTACGCTACAGAAACAGGCACGTTAAAACCCGGACAGCGCGGCTTTATAATCAAGGACTACTCCGACACATATGTCACAGCAAAATATCTTGACTGTTACAACTATTTTGACGGCGGCGAGCGAGTCGAGCTGTCAATGCAGGTCACAAACGAAAGCTCCTCCGCGAAGGTCGACTTTATTCTGTCGTTCACAACGCTTATGTTCATACTCATTGTGGCGCTGATTGTAATTTCCGTCTATCTTAAGAAGTTCACAAAGCCCGTAAACAAGCTGTGTGATATAACAGACTCCATTTCAAAGCTTGATTTCTCGCAGACGTGTCCTTCAAATACGGGTATATCCGAGATGGATATGCTGTCCGAAAGCGTAAACTCACTGTCGCAGTCACTTTCGGCGGCACTTGAGGATCTTCAGGCGAAGAACAAAAAGCTCGAAGAGGACATCGAGAACGAGCGAACAATCGACAACCTGCGTCAGACGTTCATTTCCGGTATTTCTCACGAGATGAAGACCCCGATATCCATTATCTCGGGCTATGCCGAGGGTGCGAAAATGTTCTATGAAAGCGGCAACAAAGAAACCGCCGAGCAGTATTGCGACATTATCGTAAAAGAATCCGGCAGAATGAACGCCATGATAATGAAGCTCCTTGAAATTACAAAATATTCCTCCGGTGCCTATCAACTTGAGACATCCGATTTCTCAATCTCGGAGCTTGCCGAGGACTGGTTCACACGAAACAAGAGCATTCTGTCCGAAAAGGGCATCACGACTGAAAATGAAATACCGTCCGAGCTTATCGGCACGGGTGACAGAATCATACTCGAATCCGTTGTCAACAACTATCTGTCAAATGCCGTGTCGCACTGCGAAGGCGATATGCTCATAAGTGCATCTGCTGAGGACAGAGGCGAATTTTACCGTGTTTATATCTTCAACACAGGCAAGCACATTGACAGCAAGGATATAGACAAAATATGGGATTCGTTCTACCGTGCGGACAAATCGCTGTCACGCTCGCAGGGGCGTTTCGGTCTCGGCCTCGCAATTGTTGCCGCCATACAGAAGCTCCATGAAGCGGAGTATGGGGTGGAGAATGTTGAAGGCGGAGTCAGGTTTTACTTTGATATAAGAAAAAAATAAAAGCAACCCGTTAAGTTTGGAGTGTGGAGTGTGGAGTCGGCTGGACCTGTATAATAAAAGTGTACATTTGAAGTTCGTAATGATATAATGCAAATA
>CAVFUV010000295.1:0-2481 GCA_963625735.1 bacterium | reverse complement strand
ATATAAGATTTGGATATTATCTCGCCGTCTCTGTAATATTTGTAGCAGTCGTCATCCTTATGGTGTTCCGCTGCCCAGTCGATTAACTGTCTTACCGTTTCTACATCGTTTGTCCAGGGTAATGCTCTTGAATTCATATTATCCTCCTGTTTTTTATACTGCTTGCCGATTATTATTCACTGTGAGAATTATTCGCCACTGTGAGAAATATTATACACGGTGTTGCTTTTTTACGAAAGTTATTATATAATGGGCTTAAAAAAAAATCAAGCGACAAATTAACAAATCGTGAACAGTTAATAAACACTTTTTGACTTTGTGTCGATTAGGGGAGAAAAAATATGGCTGCCGAAACAGTTGACAGACGAATTAAAATAACAAAAATGATACTGAGAGACTCGCTTATTGAGCTGATGCAGGAAAAGCCCCTGCACGAAATAAGCGTCAAGGAAATATGCCTTAAAGCGGACGTAAACAGAAGCACATTCTATCATCATTACGGCTCTCAGTATGATTTGTTTGACGATATAGTAGCGGATGCGAGCGAAAACATATGGAAAATAATATCGGCTTCAAGAGAAAAAAATGAGAAGTTTGCGAAAATGCTGACTTCCATTCTGACATACTGCGAAAATAATCGCGCTTTGTTTCTGGCACTGCTCGGGTCAAACGGAAATTTCAATATCGGCGAAACGCTTGCCAAAGAAATTGACAGATTTCTCGACAAGAAAAACAGCACCGAAATTTACACCTACTGCACACAGTTCTTTTCGGCGGGCATATCGAGCATTCTGTGGGCGTGGCTCAGCAAGGACACAAGAGAGTCACCCAGAAACATTGCGATGATGCTAAACGCTATAATAATGTACGGCATAAAGCGTGCGATGGTAATTTCAAATACATCCGACGCGATAAGATAAAATCGAAAATAAAAAACCGTATCACAAAAAAACCTGCGGTACGGTTGTTTTTTATTATACTGAATCAGACAGAGAGAAGTCCTGCGTCGATAACGAACTGTGAGCCGGTTGCGTATCTCGCCTTATCGCTTGCGACAAACTTTACAAGCTCGGCGACATCCTCGGGCTCAATCCACGGCACGGGAAGAAGGTTTCCGGCGGAGCGTTCGGCAATCTCGATGGGGGTCATGCCTTCCATTGCGGCAAGACCGTCGTTCATGGGAGTGTTTACGCCTGTCGGATGAATGCTTACAACTCTTATGCCATACGGGGCAAGCTCAATTGCCCACGCCTTTGTAAGACCGGTAAGCCCCCATTTTGAAGCGGTATAATGAGAAAGCCTGTTGCCGCCGCGAAGTCCCATGACGGATGAATTGTTGATTATAACGCCGCTTTTGGCTTCTTTCATATAAGGAACGACGCGTCTTGCGACATTGAAGGGTCCCTTAAGGTTAATGTCAATCATGGCGTTCCACTCGTCGTCGGTCATCTTGTCAACCTCGGCATATGCGCAGATGCCGGCATTATTAAAGAGAATATCAATCTTGCCGAGCTCATTTATGGCCTTTTCGACAGCCGTCGTAACAGCCGCGTCATCACGGACATCACCGACTGCGATAACCGCCTTTTGTCCGAGCTTTTCAATCTCTTCTTTAAGGCTTTCAAGCTCTGCGTTTGAGCCGAAATCATATGCGGGATACTCAATTTTTTTTGCGACATCGAAGGCTACGATATCAGCACCCTCTTTTGCGAGCGCGATAGCTGTGGCTCTCCCCTGTCCGTGTGCCGCACCGGTAATAAACGCAACTTTATTTTCAAAATCTTTCATTGTATATTACTCCTTATCCTTGTTTTCTTCACTGCGGTAATTTAACAAAATTTCATCAAGCGGTACTTTTGCGATGGTATTAAAGAGGTTTGTGGCGTACATAATACCGGCAAAGGACAAGAGATTGACGATCTGCTCGGTAGTGAATTTCTTTTTAAGCTCATCATAAATCCAATCGGGTATTTCATGCGGATTGACACAGATTGCCGAGCCTAAATCCATAAGAAGCTGTTCGGTTTCGGATATTTCGGGGTTATCGGGATCGTCACCCGAATCTATAAGAATCTTACGGAAAAACGTGGAACAGATAAGGCACTCGTTGCCCTTTGAAATGGCATATGAAAACAGTGACATTGCACGCTCACCGACAACGGGAACAAGCAAATCATAGAGAGTATACCACTCCATATACGCCTTAAAAGCGGGGACACTGTGCAGAAGCGTCCTTTTCATATTTGTAATTCTTCCGTGCTTTGCAATCTGGTCGTCGTATTCGCGGCGAACCTCGTCACTTGCGGAATCATATTCGGTCATAGGCAAAAAGCTCATAGAATAACCTCCCGTGAAATTTATTTTATACTAATACTAATACTCTTTTGTCCGATTTTCAAGAGACTGATAAAAAGAAAACTTAAAAATTTATCTCTGCATTGAAATTCATATATACAACCGGTCGGCGATATAAAGCAAAAC
>CAVFUV010000294.1:1887-2501 GCA_963625735.1 bacterium | reverse complement strand
GTAATTATACAAATGACACGGTTTGGGATGCACTGAGATCTGCGGCTCAGGATCCGAATCCCAAAGATGTCACAAGCAATACGCAGTGGTCGATTAATTACAACAATACAGACCTTACTGCAGAGATTGCCCTAAGGCGTAACTGGGAAGATGTAATGCGATATGACCTCGAAGAGAATACTGTTGTAATTGAACAGTAGCGAATAAAGTAAAACAAGGCGGCGATAATTATTTCCTATGCAATTTATTATCTCTCGCCGACTAAGTGAAATGTATGATTACACAAAGGAGTGCCATGAAACGGAATATCCGTACAATTTTATCTGTATTTCTTGTGCTTGCACTGTCAGCATCAGTTGCCTTTGTCGGCGGATGTACAGCAAAAAAGGATGATTTTACACTGCTCATCTATATGTGCGGCAGCGACCTTGAAACGAAAAACGGTGCGGCAACAAAGAATATTACGGAGATGCTCGGCACGGATATTCCCGAAGGCACTACGGTTGTCATCCAGACAGGCGGTGCGGAAAAGTGGCGGAAATATGATATCCCGTCCGACAAAACAAACCGCTATATCATCGAGGATAAAGAACTGAAGCTTGTCGAATCAAACC
>CAVFUV010000294.1:0-1791 GCA_963625735.1 bacterium | reverse complement strand
TAGCAAATATGGGAAGTGCGGAGACGCTGACTTCCTTTCTGAAATTCGGACTTGAAAATTATCCGGCAGAAAATACCGCCGTGATCCTGTGGGACCACGGCGGGGGCTCTGCCAAAGGAGTCTGCAGTGACGAGCTTTATAGCGGGGATCTGCTCACATTGAGCGAGATCGTTTCGGCAATGGAAGATGCAAATCTCTCAAAAAAATTGGCTTTTGTGGGCTTTGACGCCTGCCTGATGGCAAACTATGAGACCGCATATCTGCTGGAGCCTTATGCCGAGAAAATGATTGCGTCGGAAGAGCTTGAGCCGTCATCCGGCTGGGATTATGCTTCGCTTCTTACTCATCTTGACGACCTGAAACAGGCTGTTGACGGCTATGCCGAAAAACACAAGGACAAAAACTACTATACAATGTCGCTCATTGACCTTACGAAGTTTGATGTCGTTAATAAACTGTCCTCACAGCTCATACGAAAGGTCACAGACGGCGAGAAAAATCAAATGGCGCGTGCTGCCTATCACACGATTCAGTTCGGCTCAGATACTGCGAATGAAGGCAGAAGTGACCTTTACGATCTTGGAGGTGTGGCAGAATATCTTGGTGTAGAGTATGATTTTTCGGAATGTATCTACACTCGGAACGGAACGGCTCGCAGTACCGCCAGTGGACTTAGCTTTTATTTCCCCCTCTGTGACCAATCGGATTTGAATATGTATGTGGAAAATGTCGCAAATGAAAACTACGGAAATTATCTTAAGGAATATTTCGCAGACACCGAAACAGCGGGAATTACATTTACAAATCGCGGAGAGGCTAAAGAAGACAAGCTTGCCTTTTCTCTCACGCCGGAATCGGACAAATCGGTATGTTCTGTGCAGTATACACTTTACCGTGCAGATATTGCCGCTCTTTTGAACGGAGAACATAAATTCTGGGGAATCGGTCACGACACCGACATTATCCAAAGCGGGAACGACTATACCGTTGATTTTGCCGGCAATTGGGTTACCCTCAACGGGTACATACTGAACTGTCAGGTTGTCAGCGAACTTGAGAATTTTACGATGTATTCCTCTGTAATTAAGGTCAATGGTGAGCTGTGCAATCTTGAGTTTATTTACAACAAAACAACATACGAACTGCAGATTTCGGGCTATGCATCGAGAAATAATGATGCCGACCGTATGACCGAACTGAAAGACGGAGATGAAATTACTATCATGTATGATGAGTTTTCCGAGTATACATCGTCACGCAGTTTTACCGAAGGCGAAACCTTTACATACTCGGCAGAAGAGATGCCGCTGACTGTTAAAAAGCTGGACAATGATGTTTATCTCTATAGAGCAATCATTACTGATATTTACGGCAATCGGTATTACACAAACTATGCACTGATTGTTATGACCGACGGTGAACTTGAGATGCTTGATATTTTGGATTACAATCTTAATCAGGATGAAATAATCCAAAGAGCAACTGAGCTGATTAAATAAAGGGCACACTCCCTGTCGAATGTGCGGATATGAAAATCCCGATGAATAGCAGAAAGTTTTCCGCATTCATCGGTTTTTTTGTGAATAAGCGTCTTGACAACAAAGGAAAGGCCTCGTTTTTTGGAAGATGAATGTTTTTTTCAGAAAACCGGTTGAAATTTCGAAAGATTTCTGTTATAATATAATTGTATATTTATGGGGTGGAGTGATTGTACTCTTTCACCGACAAAATTACGGAGGGAGGACTTGACAATGACGATGGGCAGATGCGACAATCTTATCGGTTCGGTTC
>CAVFUV010000293.1:0-2539 GCA_963625735.1 bacterium | reverse complement strand
ACTGCTACACATGAATTTGTTGTACCGAGATCGATACCTATAACCTTTGACATATCTGTTTACCTCCGTATTATGAAGATTTAATATACTTTATTTATGTTAAGACGCTGCCGTCAGTTAACCACTTTGACTGTTGCGCATCTGAGGATTTTGTCGCCGAGACGGTAACCTTTCTGGAACACGTCCGACACGCTGTTTTCGGGTGCGTCCTCATCCTCGCCGTGCATAACCGCGTTGTGAATATTCGCGTCGAAAGCGTCGCCTTTTTCGCCGAACGCTTCAACACCCATATCCTTTATAATGTCCGCAAACTGTGAGAATGTCATTTCCATTCCCTTTTTGTAGCCCTCGAAATCATCGGCGGAGCTTGCTGCGGCACGTTCAAAATTATCTATAACCGGAAGAAGCTTTGCGAGGACTTCAACCTTTGTGCTTGAATAAATGGCATCCTTTTCTTTCTGGGAACGCTTTCTGAAGTTGTCATACTCTGCGGCGACACGGTAGAGCTTGTCGTTCGCCTCATCGATTTTAGCCTGCATGGCTTCGATTTCGGCTTCGTGCCTGCACTCCTTGTCGTTTTTCTTGCACTTTTTCTTTTCTTTGCATTCCGATTTATTTTCGTCGGGGGTCTCACACTTTTCCTCCGGCTTTATATTTTCGCCGGTAGAGCTTTGTGCTGTTTCTTCACAGCAGGGGGCTTCTTTTTTTTCTTCTGCCATTAAGCTCATCCTTTCATTTGTTTTCGTGTAATATTCTTGTCACCGCACTGCCCGTAAAATTGACTATCGGCAGCAGGTGTGAATAATCCGTTTTAACCGGGGCTATAACGCCTATAATTCCGCTCTCGCCGTTTGCCGTATTGTAAACGGTCGTTATAACGGATGCGTCTTCAAGACACTGTACGCCGTTTTCTCTGCCTATTCTGACCGCCACGCCCTCTTTAGGTCGATTCTTAAGCACCCGATTTAAAAGTGCGCTGTCGTCGAGGAGCTCGCTTAATTCCGCGGCATGCTGACGGAGAACGGGATTTTTCATAAGATTTTCTTTGCCGTCCGTTATTATATCCGTCTCGGTTGTTTCACGAAGCGCATCGTACATACACACCACAAGCGGGGCGGTTACAAGTGTTTCGGCACCCATTGACACGGCGACGGACTGAACATCCGCTGTTGTGATTTCGGATACCCTTCTGCCGACAAAGCTTGAAGTACAGGCATTGCAGAAAAGCTCTGCGGTGGTGTAGTCCATATCGGCGGCTACCCTTGCCAGACGGTTTTTGTATGTGCCGGCGGATGTCATTACAACGACCATCGCGACACCTGTTTCAAGCGGCACAAGTCTTATGCCCTTTACGGTTGCGTTGTCGTCTGCGGGGGTTGTGGCGATTGCCGCCTTGCCCGTGACGGATGAGAGAGCCTCGCACGCCTCGTGAAGCACACGCACTCTGTCGCCCTCGTTAAAATCGAGACGGCTTAAGATTCGCATGGCTTCGGAGTCTGACGGCTGAACATGGGGCATAAGGTTTTCGACATAATATCTGAAGCCCCTTTCGGAAGGTATACGCCCTGCCGACGTATGCGGCTGTTCAAGATAGCCCATATCGGACAGCTCCGCCATTTCGTTTCGCACCGTTGCGGAGGAGACGCTGATAGGAAGAACGGCACAGACAAGCTTAGACCCGACCGGTTCGCCTGTGAGTGTGTAATGCTCTGTGACAGCGGATAGAATCTTTTCTTTTCTTGCCGACAGTTCCGTATGTAACGCTCCTTTCGGTTTTTAACTTATTAGCACTCTTTATCCCTGAGTGCTAACTCTGTTTATAATATATATCGGAATTGAGATTTTGTCAAGGGGTTTTACAAAATTTTTGCCGAATTTTTGCACTTAAAAAGGAGCTTTGCTAATTGGGTATATTCTGCAAAAAAAAGGAGCAAGGAGCAAGGAGCAAGGAGCAGTTACAAAGGGGTCGGGGGTCGGGGGCCGGGTACTAAGGAAGACACTGCGTGTCTTGGATTTATATAGCTTCGCAGACTTAAAACTCTTTTTTTCAAAGGAAAGCTTATTTTCTGCGTAGCTTTATAATCCAAAACGCCACGGCGTTTTCCTTCATTATGCATTCTTCATTCTGCATTCTACATTTTCAATTAAGTATTCCACATTATCTTGTGCGATAAAGCTAAAATTGACATAAAAAAAGCACACCCTTTAAGGATGTGCAGGTTCCGGCGACGACCTATTTTCCCGGGCGGCTGCCCGCCAAGTATCTTCGGCACAGATGAGCTTAACTACCGTGTTCGGGATGGGAACGGGTGGGACCTCAGTGTTATAGACACCGGATAACGCCAAGAGCTATTGCCCTCAAGCAAGAGTTAGTTTACCACGCAAAATGCCCTTTGTCAAGAACTTTTTTTATTATTTTTTGAAAATATTACGGTCGTAAATTGCAATAGCAACCTGCAATATTTTTTCTACAAGTGATGCTTTCTGTGACGCGTTTAGTTCTTCCGGAGGGAGGGGCGTAGCCCCGACCGGAGGAAGA
>CAVFUV010000292.1:0-2545 GCA_963625735.1 bacterium | reverse complement strand
ATCCAGTGGCCAGTATCCGGTGGTCAGTGACTAAGGAAGACACTGCGTGTCTTGAATTGTATAAGCTTCGCGGGAGGTGGGCTTTTTCGGCGTTGCCGGGCTTTTGCCGTCGGCGAAGCTGAGCCGCCGCTCGGGGCACCTGTCAGTCCGGACAGCTTATTCGCATAAGCCCGCTGCAAAGGCGGGACAGACAGGTACCGCCTCCCGGCGGCTGCCCTCCGTTCGCATTCATTTGTTCGCCTGCCATGGGGCAGACTCACAAATTCCGCTCACTGCGGGCCTGAGCCTCCTCCGCTATCGCGTCGTCGGCATGTGCCTCGCCTTGCTCGGCACTTTCGCTCGCTTCGCTCGCGATACGCTCGTCGCTGTCGCTCCTCGCGACCCGCCCACCCACCCCCTCGCCCCCACAACTGAAATACTTTACAGAAAGCAGTGACCCATATGATACGTCTCTATAAAAACGCCAAAATTATAACCGATTCAGAAATACTCGATAACGCTCTTGTTATCTGCGAGAACGGAAAAATAATCGACATTACAGACCGAACCGACATTACAGCCGACGAGGTTATTGACTGCAACGGGCTTTTCCTCTCCCCCGGTTTTGCCGATATTCACGTTCACGGCGGCGGCGGATTTTCGGCAATGAGCGAAGACAAAAACGAGGTCATAGCCATGTGCCGTGCCCACGCCTTAAGAGGCACAACTTCAATTCTACCGACAACCTTGGCCGCTCCCCTAAAGCAGCTTCAAAAGTGCATTGACACAATAACGGACGCAAAACACAGCTGCGATTGCTCAAATATTCTGGGTGTTCATCTTGAAGGCCCGTTTATCTCGATGAAAATGAAGGGTGCTCAGCGTCCCGAAAATATACTCCTGCCGACAGACGAAAACATTCACGCTCTGCTTGACTATTCAAAAGAAGTCCGCTTAATCGGTGCCGCACCGGAGCTTGAAAACGCCATGACCTTAGGCGAAGAAGCCGCCCAAAGAAACATTGTAGCGTCAATCGCCCACTCGGACGCTCCGTACGAAACCGCCGAAGAAGCCTTCAGACACGGGTTCTCGGACATTACACACATCTGGTCGGCGTGCTCTGCCATGCACAAAGAGGGCATTTTCAGAAAGGTCGGCGTGGTTGAAGCCGCACTCGCGAACAGTGACTGCACAGCACAGTTTATAGGCGATCTGCGTCATCTGCCCGCAGGCGCGTTAAAGCTTTTATACGCCGTAAAGGGTCGACGCAAGGCCTACGCCATAAGCGACGGTCTCGAATACGCCGCAACCGACATGGAGGAAGGCACGGTTATAACACAGGAGAACGGACTTGACGTTCTTTATGAAGACAGCGTCATGAAGCTTGCGGACCGCTCGTGCCTTGCCGGCAGTGTCGCCACAATAAGCGTAATTGTCAGAAATCTTGTAAAGACGGTCGGCGTGCCGCTTGTCGATGCCGTTATGATGGGCTCACATACTCCCCTCTCGGTTATCGGCTTCGGTGACACCAAGGGACTTATAAAGCCCGGATACGACGAAGACATAATTCTGTTTGACGACGACATAAACATAAAATATGTTGCGGTCATGGGCAACACGATTAAATCGCTATAATAACGCTTAATAAAAACTTAATCGTTTATTCGATTGTATCTTAAGACTTGTTTCTGTAAAATGTAACCGAAAACCGAACGGAGGAAATTTATGTATACAATTCTTGTTGTCGACGATGAAAAAGACATTGTCTCGGCACTTAAAATATATCTGACATCCGACGGCTATAATGTTCTGACCGCCTACAACGGCACCGAGGCACTCGAAATCCTCGATAACAACGAAGTGCATCTTGTGCTTATGGACATAATGATGCCCGAAACGGACGGACTGACAGCCGTAACGAAGCTCAGAGAAAAATACAATATGCCCGTAATTTTCACTACCGCAAAAAGTGAGGACACGGATATAATAATCGGGCTTAATCTAGGCGCGGACGACTATATAACAAAGCCGTTTAACCCGGTGGAGCTTCTGGCCCGTGTAAAATCACAGCTGAGAAGATACACTCTTTTCGGCTCGGTAAATTCCGAAAGAGCTGATAACAACGGCGATGTTATCACGGTCGGCGGAATTGAAATAGACAACAGGGCAAAGGAAGTTCGTGTTGACGGCGAAAACGCCAATCTGACACCGACTGAATTTGATATTCTGAAGCTGCTTGCATCCTCCCCGGGCAAGGTATATTCCCCTGCGGAAATATATAAGGCTGTGTGGAATGAAGCCCCCATAGGCTCCGACTCAACCGTCGCCGTTCACATAAGACACTTAAGAGAAAAAATTGAGATAACCCCCAATCAGCCGAGATATATTAAGGTTGTGTGGGGGCAGGGGTATAAATTGGAAAAGTAAGCAAGGAGCTATAAAAGTTAGCAAGGAGCAAGGAGCAAGGAGCAGTGAAGCTCAGAGTGGAGTTTGGAGTGTGGAGTGTGGAGTTGTTTTCGCAAGAGGCGGAGCTTTATAATTCAAGTCCGCAGGACTTCCTCAGCCC
>CAVFUV010000291.1:0-2554 GCA_963625735.1 bacterium | reverse complement strand
ACAGCGATGTAATCGTAAAGGTTAACGGTGTTGAAATCAGCCCCGACGCAAACGGCGTTTATACTGTTCCCGCAGGCGATTCTCTTGCGGTTGTAACTGTTACCGGTGCGGTTGATAACGGCGACGGCACAAAGCTTTCATTCCGGGAGTGGTTTGTACGCCTCTTCAAGAAAATCTTCTCGGCATTCGGCAGTCTGTTCGGCGGCAGCAGCGAATCAAACAGCTGAGTAAAATAATTCAGTATGGCAGGGGATTGTCAAACGGCAGTCCTCTGCTTTTTTCTTGACAAAAAAATCGTTATGCAATAGAATAATTTCGACAGGAGTCTGTCTTTTAATTATCAATCGGATTGACAGAGGAGAAAAATAATGATACTTCACGATTTTCAGATTATTCAGCGTGAGCCCGACGGCTTCGCTCGTTTTGTGTGGGAAGGGATACTCAATGCCCCTCTCGAAAGCCCCGAACACCATGTTGTTGCCCGTGTTGTAAGAGAGGATGACAATCTCTGCATTATTCCATGGACAATATGCAATGTGACAGACACTCTTTACTGGTCGGTGTCGCTTGCCGTTCCGGAAGGCGGCCTGTACAGATTTGAAGCCTCAATTCAGCAGGGCAATAACCTGTGGATTGACAAAATAAAATGCGTTTATCACATCGGCATAGGCGACATATATGTTACCGTCGGTCAGAGCAACATGACAGGCTACGGCAGAGATTCGGCGTATGATCCGCCCTGTCTCGGCGTTCATATGTTCAGAAATACAGGGGAGTGGTCAATAGCCGCACATCCGCTTGCCGATGCTCTCGGCGGCATTTACGATTACCCCGAAAACGGCACCGGCACATCTCCCGCTCTGTCTTTTGCGCGCCGTCTGCACGAAAGACTCGGTGTACCGATAGGTCTTGTTCCGACTGCTGTGGGCGGCACATCTCTTTCGCAGTGGGACCCGACGGATGAAGGCGGCTGTTATCGTTCAATGGAAAAGCGACTTGCCGTAACCGGAGCATTTAAGGGCTTTATTTGGCTTCAGGGGTGCAATGACTGCAACGACGAAGAAGCCCCGACTTATTTTGACCGTTTTTCGAATATGGTGTCCGTCTGGAACAAGCGTCTCGGCATTCATCCGATTCTGACTGTTCAGCTTAACCGTTCAATGGCAGGGAACAGCTCGAATAATGACCGCTATTGGGGCATGGTTCGTGACGCTCAGCGTCGTGCGGCTGTTGAAATTGACAACGTTTATGTTGTGCCTTCAATTGATTTGCCCACAACCGACGGCATTCACAACAGCTCCGGTGCAAATGTAATTATCGGCGAACGCCTTGCGAATGTCGCACTTTCGGCAATTTACAGCAAACCGGGTCAGTCGTCTGTTCTTGTGCTCTCTGCCGAAGCCGTTGACGACACGCATATAAAAATCAATCTCACACCCGGGCATTCCGTGCTTGCCATGGATAACATCGCACTCGGAATGAATGTCGAGGACTCCGACGGACTTATTGATTGCATAGAAGCCGCACCGCTTAAAGACGCTCTTCTTGTGTCAACCGCCCGCCCCTACAAACTCCCGGCACTGTTCCATTACGTCTGGCGAGCGCATCCGCCTGTATTCCTCGCACGTGACTTTTTTGATATGCCCGTTCTCGCGTGTTACGGGATTACAATCAATAATTAAGCAAATAATTTATCGGGAGAACACAAATGATAAAAGAGAAAAAATCGGGTGTAATCTATATACTGACAAATCCGTCGTTCCCGGATTATGTTAAAATCGGCTATGCACATAATATTGAAAGTCGCTTAAAGCAGCTTAATCGAAGTGAGACGATTCCGTTTGCGTTTCGTGTATATGCCGTATATGAAGTTGACAGTGAACTGACCGACAAGGAACTGCACAAACTGATTGACAAGCTCAATCCGGATCTTAGAACCATCGAGAATTTTGACGGCAAAGAACGTATAAAAGAGTTCTATGCCATGTCTCCGGAAGACGCGTACGGACTGTTGGAAAGTATCGCAAAAATCAGCGGAACTCAGGACAAATTAAAGCGTCTTACTCCCGAGGGGCACGATGTCATTGCCGAACAGACTGCCGCCGAGGTTCGTGAAAGCGCAAGGCGCGGACCGTTTCGTTTCAGTGATTGCGATATCCCGATCGGTGCAAAAATAGAGTTTGTTGAGGATTCTTCAATTGAAGCTACCGTTATTGACGACAGACGAATTGAATATAACGGCGAAACAACCTCGGTCTCCGCACTGGCACAGAAACTGAAAAAATTTTCTCACCCTGTTCAGGGAACACTTTGGTTTACGTATCACGGCGAAAAGCTTACGGATATCCGAGAAAGAAAAGAACTGCAAAAAGACAGATAATAAAGGTGCAACCCGGATATGTACAATATATTTGTGAACGACTCATTTTAGAAATTAATTTTTTATAATCGAAAAATACTCCCCCTGCTGTGTGCCAAGGGGAGTTTTTTATATATCGTTTGGTGCCGGTCGAGCTTTACAGCTTGACGGCGGCGGCCTTCGGTAGAATGTTGC
>CAVFUV010000290.1:0-2562 GCA_963625735.1 bacterium | reverse complement strand
ATAAAATACTATTCAATTTCAGTTAACAATATGACCGAGCTTGTTATTCCCGATTCTGTCATATTTGCAGATTTGGATGTATATTTCAGAAAAAATTCTTCACTGAAAAAAATAAAATTCGGGGCAAATCTAAAGGATTTTAAGATTAATAGCGATCAGATGCAAACTCTCTGTGAAGTTGAAGTCTCGGAAGAAAATACCGTTTATTCTTCAAAAGACGGTGTCCTCTATTCTAAGGATATGTCAACTCTTATCCTTTATCCGAGCGGTAAGACCGATGCGGTGCTTGATTTACCCGATACGGTAACAAGGATTAAATGCCCGGGAATTTATAATACCGGTTCGCTCAAAGAAATATATATCAGGAACAAGGATTGTGATATTGAAAAGTCATCTGTTTACTATGGTCTTGAGCTTGTTATGCACGGATATCTTGATTCCACAGCCGAAACTTATGCCGAGAACATCTCTAATATTACTTTCGCGACGATTGAAACAAAAGAAGTGGAAAGCATTGCAATAAAAACAATGCCGTCAAAGACAACGTATACAACGAAAAATTACTACTTAAGAACAGACGGTCTTGTGATTACCGTTATTTTTAGCGACGGAACAACCGTTGACAGATCGGAAGGCTTTTTCACTACGGGTTACAATTTAAACAAGGTCGGCAAGCAAAATGTTACCGTTAACTATTCGCATAACACTTCATGCACATATGAGATAGATGTCCTTGAAAAATATGTCGCTTCAACAGATGAATCACTTACAATCAGGGCACACAAAAAAGAATCGGAGAATATATACTTTTATCCAACGGATACGGCGGAATATAAAATTTCCATCGATAATGCGGATACTCATCTCAGTCCTTTTTCTTACCTTTACGATGATTTTACTAAGGATATATTCTATCCCTTTGAAGCAAATGAGGAATATTTATTCTATCTTGGAAACAGTTCTCAGACCGAGGATTTAGTCGACTATACAATAACGGTCGAAAAACGTGACCATATCTATAAATACGAAGTAAAAACTCCCGCAACCTGCACTGAGGAGGGCTTAAGACTTGTTTCCTGCGAAACATGCTCTTATACTGCCGAAGAAGTCATTCCCGCAACAGGTCACACCCCCGGCGAATGGGAAATAACCTCCGCCGCCACATGCACCAAAGAGGGCTTAAAGGTTCGCAAATGCACCGAGTGCGGTGAAACAGTTGAGACACAGAAGATAGACAAAACAGCGCACACTATGTCCGCTTGGACTCAGAGTGTCGCCCCGACATGCAACGAGGCAGGTTCACGTGTACGCACATGCGCTCTCTGCGGATACACAGAGACCGAAGCCGTTAACGCAATCGGACATACCGACGCCGACAATGACGGCACATGCGACGCATGCGGCACAGATCTCGGCACCAACCCTGCAAAGAACTGCAGTCACCTCTGCCACAAGACAAGTGGCATTCAGGCATTCTTCTGGAAGATAATTAACTTCTTCAATAAACTCTTCAAAATCAATCAGGACTGCGAATGCGGTGCAAAGCACTGGCAGTGACAGGCAAATGAAGCACTGGCGTTGCTCGCATGAAGTCGGCTTTTGCTATGAAGTCGCCTTTGGCTGTGCTATGAACGTCCGGCTTTGACCGATATGAGCACAAACGAGAAAATAATAACCGCCTCTCGGGATAATCTCTCGGGAGGCGGTTTTGTTCGTAATAATAATTAAATTCGGCAAAAGGCGAAGCTATATAATCCAAGTCCGCAGGACTTCCGACATTGTTAATTGTTAATTTTGTTCTTGTGTTAATTCCAAAATGTAAAAATTTTGTCGTCACCTTCTCCAAAATCCCCCCCCGAAATTTGTGCAATACACAGAAAATCATCAAAATCAATTATGAACTGTCTGTTAACTCTTGACATTGTCTTGAAAATCTGTTATGAATCTGTTGTACGTTTTGTGAGAAATTTGAGAAGAGGAACGAAAAATTATGTTGTATTTCACTTATTTAGAGCACTTTTATCTGTCTTTTGTTCCCTTCTCGTATTGTTCGTTAATATCATAAATTAATCGTCAGCGGTATTATTATTTTTACCGCCGACGGTTTTTTTATACTAATAAGAAAAGAGGAAACTAAAATGAGAAAAATGCGAAAACCTATTGCATTACTGCTTACCGTGCTTATGCTCATTAGTGCGGCACCCGTCTTTGCCTTTGCCGAAGACACCGCTGCCGAAAGCTCCGTTACATGGAGCTTTGACGATGTCACGGGCACATTGACATTTTCCGGTACGGGTGCAATACCCACTCCGGATTGGGATAACATTGATTATGATGAACTTCCGACAGAGTGGTATCCCTGGGGCGACCATCTTCTTGATGTAAAAGCTCTGGTTATCGAAGAGGGGATTACCGAAATCGGTTATGCCGGAATGGGTTATCTTATTCACTGTGAAACTGTTTCTCTTCCTTCAACTCTTAAAACCATTGGGATGTGTGCTTTTTTACTTGATCTAAGCGTAAAAGAGCTTAGCATTCCCGAGGGTGTTACAACTTTAGGAT
>CAVFUV010000289.1:0-2606 GCA_963625735.1 bacterium | reverse complement strand
TATTTGCATTATATCATTACGAACTTCAAATGTACACTTTTATTATACAGGTCCAATGCATTCTGCATTCTACATTCTACATTAGCGTCCTCCCCCCCCCGGCCCCCGGCCCCTGACTCCCGGCCCCTTTTATAATTTTTCCCGAAAGGAGTGCTCCCTATTAAATCCATCTCCCTCACCGGTCAGAAGACCGTGGTTCTTGAAAAAGTCAAAGAGTCCGCGCTGTCCGTTTTGCCCGTTGTAATAATCGTTATCGTTCTGTGTCTGACCGTGTCGCCTGTTGATACGGATCTTCTGCTGTGCTTTCTTCTGGGTGCGGTGATGCTTGTTGTCGGCATGGGCTTTTTCTCGTTGGGTGCCGATACCGCAATGAGCCGTATCGGCAGCCGAATAGGCACAGCCCTCACAAGCACCAAAAAACTGCCGCTTATATTGGCGGTCAGCTTCCTTCTGGGCTTTGCCGTAACAGTCGCCGAACCCGATTTGCAGGTGCTGGCAAACACCGTACCGCATATAAATTCAACCGTACTGCTTGTGACTGTCGGTGTCGGTGTCGGCTTTTTTCTGTCGATGTGCATGCTTCGTATTATCACAGGCATAAAGCTTCGTTATATGCTTCTTGTCTGTTACGCCTTGCTGTTTATACTCGCGTTTTTTACGGGCAGCTCATTTTTGGGTATCGCGTTTGACTCGGGCGGCGTTACGACGGGCCCCATGACCGTGCCGTTTATTCTGGCGTTCGGTATGGGCGTCGCACACATAAGAAGTGATAAAAACGCCGAGGCGGACTCCTTCGGTCTTGTCGCGCTGTCGTCTGTCGGGCCTATTCTGTCTGTTCTCATTCTCGGATTTTTCTATCCGCAGAAGGACGGCGTTGCGGACCTGAGTGTTGCCGCATTCGGAAATACCGCCGAAATCGGTGCGGCGTATCTTAAGGCCATACCCACATATATGAAAGAAACGGCAATGTCGCTTCTGCCCGTAATGGTGATATTTCTCATTTTTCAGCTTGCTTTGCTTAAGCTCGAAAGAAGAACATTCTGCAAAATACTGATAGGTGTTCTGTATACATATATCGGTCTTGTGCTGTTTCTGACCGGAGTAAATGTCGGCTTTTCGCCCTTGGGCTCCGTTCTGGGTCGGGAGCTTGCGACGGGCAATACAAAATATCTGCTTATTCCGCTGGCGATGCTTATCGGCTGGTTCATTATATCCGCCGAACCCGCCGTTGCCGTCCTCGAAAAACAGATAGAGGAGGTAAGTGCCGGAGCGATCCCCGGCAAGGCGATAAAAATAAGTCTGTCGGTTGCCGTCAGCCTCGCTCTCGGTTTGTCAATGCTCAGGGTACTTACGGGGATTTCACTTATGTGGTTCTTAGTACCGGGGTACGCAATCGTTCTTATTCTGTCGTTTTTCGTCCCCGATATATATACGGCAATCGCCTTTGACTCGGGCGGTGTTGCGTCCGGCCCCATGACAGCGGCGTTTATACTGCAGTTTGTAATGGGCGCAAGCTCGGCGCTCGGCGGCGATATTCTGAGTGACGCCTTCGGTGTTGTCGCGCTTGTCGCCATGATGCCGCTTATTTCAATTCAGATTGTCGGCTTCATTTTCGAGCACAGAACGGACGACAGAACGCCTGCCGAAATTTACGGCGACTACGATATAATTGAACTGTGGGAGGATGCCGTATGAATTTTGTGATTTCAATAGTCAATCCCGGTGTTGAAGAAATAATGAAGGGGCTTTATTCGGAGCTGTCTCTGCCTGTCGCCGCCGTTTTTTACGGTGAGGGCACGGCGGTTCAGAGTATGCTCGACCTATTGGGAATAGAATCCGTTGACAAGCTTATTTTTGTCACCGTCGCACCGAAAGAAAAAACCGAACGCCTTTTTGAGCTTCACAGAAACAGGCTGTACACGGGTGTACCCGGTCACGGTATCGCCGTTAGCGTTCCCGTAAAAAGCGTAGGAGGAGGAAAAACCTTGGCATACTTAAACGACAACAAACCGATAGATAAAGAAAAACCCGAGCTTAATACGCCGACAGAGCTTATTATCGTAATCGGCAACGAGGGCTGTACGGATACCGTAATGAACGCCGCACGCTCGGCAGGCGCTATGGGCGGCACGGTCATTCACGGCAAGGGCACGGGCGACAAAAAGAGCGAAAAGTTCTATAACGTCTCAATCGCAAAAGAAAAAGAGGTTATTCTGATAGTAACCCCGACCGTGCGAAAAGCGGACATAATGCGTGCCGTCCTCGAAAAAGCGGGACCGGAAACAAAATCCGGAGGGATTGTGTTTTCACTCCCCGTCACTTCTGCAATAGGATTTGGCGTAATAAATAACTGATGGCGACGGAAAGCCGGATTATTAAGTGTGGAGAGTGGAGAGTGGAGTGTGGAGTTGGCTTCGCAAAAGGCACAGTCTATATAATCCAAGACACTTTGTGTCTTCCTTGTTTCCCCGACCCCTGACCCCCGGCCCCTTTTCTTTGCTTTTCCCATCCGCTTCCCTCAACCTTTTTGCTGAAGAGTGGAGTGCGGAAAAAGTGTGGAGAGTGGAGAGTGGAGTGTGGAGTTGGCTTCGCAAAAGGCACAGTCT
>CAVFUV010000288.1:0-2619 GCA_963625735.1 bacterium | reverse complement strand
AAGTATAAGGGTTCTTATGAGAGATGTGCTAAAATAATTGAGCGGTATTCCGATCGGATCGGATTTGACATGTCGGAGTTCTTTATGCGTCTTGTTTTTTCTTTAGCAATCGGAAATTCCGATATGCACCTGAAAAATTTTTCACTTATCGAAGAAAATCTCTGCTCCTGTAATTACCGGTTATCTCCTGCGTATGACATGCTCCCCGTTAATGTGATAATGCCGCAGGATACCGAACAGCTTGCATTGACTCTTAACGGCAAAAAGAGAAACATAAAGCGAAAAGATTTTCTGATCTTTGCCGAAACCGGCGGTATCAACAGAAAATCGGCAGAAAAAATGATTGGCAAAATTGTTTCGCTTAAAGATGAATACATAACGCTTTGCCATTTGTCATATCTCCCGGATGACATGAAAAGCTCACTTGAAAATTTAATTGCTTCTCGAATTGCAGTTCTTGAAGCATAGATAAAAAACAAAAGCCGCATGAGGGGTATTCCTACCGTGCGGCTTTGTCTGTTGACTGAATTTTGATTTATTTTTTCTCTGCCAGTTTCTGTTTTATCGCGTTAAACGACACGTCGCTTATTATATGCTCCATCTTGCAGGCGTCCTCTGCCGCTGTCGCCTTGTCAACGCCGAGGCTCTCTAAAAATGTCGACAGCACCGTGTGACGTTCGTAAATCTTCGTCGCCCTCTCTCGCCCCTCGTCTGTCAGGGTAATATAACCCGACCTGTCAACTAAGATATAGTTGCTCTCTTTCAGAATGCCGACGGCTCTTGATACACTCGGCTTTGAAAAGCCCATGTATTCGGCTATGTCAAGACTTCTGACCGAACCTTTTTTTGATAATAACAGTATGGTTTCGAGATACATCTCTCCCGATTCGCCGACCTGCATTGTTTTCGCCTCCTTAATTTTTCTCCGTAACGGGAGAACCGATCCACATATTTTCCCACTTTACGCCCGAAATCTGTTCGAGGCGTTCTTTTTCTTCTTCTGTAATTTCACATTCGCCCCGTTCGTGCTTTTCTTTGATAACACGCTGAATTTCCTCGTGATCCTTTTTCTCCATCTTGAATTTTGTCACGAGAATCCATGTCAGCACGCCGAACAGAAGCGGCAGATATGTAAAAATAAGTCTTATTCCGAAAATTGTCTTCGCCGACTGCTGTGCCGGTGCGGGCTTTTTTACGTCGTAGCCGAAGAACTTGAGCATAAAGCCCAATATGCCCGTCATGAAGCTGTTGAGCGTCTTTGTGACGAATGAGCGGAAGGTTGAAATTGTGCCCTCACGTCTGCGTCCGGTGATAAGCTCGTCAACGTCCGTGATATCCGGCTGAATTGTCTCAACCGCGAATGTCGGACCGGAAAATCCGAAATTATACAGAATTGCCGCGAGATACAGAAATCCGACCGGCGTTTTTTCTTTTATGAATGCGTAAATCGCAAGTCCCGCAACCATTATGGGCGTGAACAGTGTGCCCGAAATACGCTTGCCGAAATATCTGTTTAAAAAGTAGTTTGCCGGTGAGCCCATAAATTCGGCGACACCCGCAACGGCATTTAGCACATTAAAATGCGAGTACTTGTTCGCTATGCTTATCATGAAATACTGGTCTGCGTACTGATAAAAGCTCGAACGGAACGAGTTGAACATCGCAATCAGAAAATACTGTCTGAAGGCTCTGTTCTTGAACACAAGTGAATATTCGTGTAAGAGGTATTTTGAATCGAACGGTTCAAAATGCTCATTTAACGACGACGGCTCTTTGCATTTGAAGAAGTTTACAATAGGACTCCACAAGAACCACAGACCCAGAATTATTCCGCAGAACATATATTTCTGTCTGTCGGCAGGGGAGGGGTTGTCCATATTTACGCCGCCGAGGACAAGTCCCATAAACAGGAACGACGAAATCTGCCCGACGGAGTTGAAGGCGTATTCCACAATTTTGTACTGCGTTCGTCTGAAATAGTGCGGCTCGATTGTCGGCAGCATTGCGACGTGCGGAACACTCATTATAGTATAAGACGTCGAATACAGAATTGCCGCAAAGAGATAGTATGCGAAAATCGCAGACGAATTGCCGGTTGACGACACGCCGAACGAGCACCATTTCATTATATATGATATAAAGAACGGGACAGCACCTAAAAGCACATAAATTCTGTGCTTGCCGTATTTTGAACGTGTGCGGTCGGTTATAATGCCCATCGCGACATCCGAAATTGCGTCTATAACGCCGTTTATCATTGACAGCGTGCCCGACAGCGCCGTGCTCAGCCCCTCAACAAAATTAAGG
Organism: bacterium; assembly: GCA_963625735.1. GTDB lineage: Bacteria > Bacillota > Clostridia > Oscillospirales > Acutalibacteraceae > RUG806. Next base: position 312 of record CAVFUV010000288.1, on the reverse strand, counting down.
TACTGCTGATGATAAAGATTTATGGGATATCCGGCACCGCCCAATGTAATATTTACGCAGGTGTAATTCACCATCGGGGTAATAAATTCTTTAACGTTGCCTTCAATTCCGACGGCGTCTTTGATTTTGTCTGCGGCGGACATTGCATTCACCTCTTTCGGAAGATTATCAATTGGAAAAAGTTGCCGGTATCCGGTGGCCAGTGACTAAGGAAGTCCTACGGACTTGATTTTATAAGCTCCGCAGATATAAAAGTTAATTATGGCCGGATGCACCTGTATTTTGCGAAGCTTATATAATCCAAGACACGCA
>CAVFUV010000287.1:0-2629 GCA_963625735.1 bacterium | reverse complement strand
ACTGGATACTGATACCGGTCCCGGTCCCGTCGATTATTCACCTTCTACTATTTTACCATTTGTATTTCTGTTGTCAATCACGATAATTTTTCTTAAATACTATGGATTTTGTTTGTTTTTTGTGATATAATGAAATCTGAATGATATCTTTTCGGAGGAAAACTGTTTTATGAAATACTATATCGGTGTTGACGGCGGCGGAACCAAAACTCAATACGCTCTTTTTGACGAACGCAAGAATATGATTTCCACTGTCAAAACATCCGGGAGCAACCACGAAAATCTTGAGGGCGGCATTCCCGAAGCGTCCGAAATTATTATGGACGGAATAAACGAACTGCTTCTTCAGAACGCCTTAAGACAAGAGGATGTAACCGAAATTCTTATGGCTCTTGCGGGCATCGATCACCCTTATCAGTGCGAAGCGATGACAGCCGAACTCAAAAAACTCGGTCTTAAAATTCCGTTTTCGATTTATAATGACGGATTTATCGTTGTCAAGGCGGGGCTTACCGGCAAAACGGGCATCGGCTATAACTGCGGCACAGGCACTTGCTGCAACTCAATCGACGACAACGGCAGACTTCTGCAGGTCGGCGGCTTCGGTGATATATCGGGCGATGTCGGCGGCGGTCACTGGATAGCAAGAGAAACCTTCCGCATAGTCTATGATGACATTTGCCTTGATGCGGGCCGCACATCATGCACCGAGAAGTTTGTCGAAAAGCTCGGCATTAAGCCCGAACGCGATTCTCTTCTTACTCTTGTACCGAGACTGGAAGCCGCGGACGACAGCCTTATAAGAGAGCTTATCGATATCTTCTTTGAAGGTGTAAACGAGGGTGACGGCGCCGCAATGGCTCTCTGCGTAAAAATGGCAGACAGAGGCGCCGAGTATATTGCCGCTCACATTAAAAACGGCACATTCGCGTCCGATGAAGTCGAGGTAGTGCTCTCGGGCTCCATTCACATTAAGCTTCCCTCCGAAATCTATATATCCCTGCTTCATACAAAGGCGGAAATTCTTTGCCGCAAAAAGCTTAAGTTCATAAAGCTCACCGTGCCCCCTGTCATAGGCTGCATAAACTGGATGCTCGAAAAATAATCGAAAGGACTTTGACATATATGAAAGAAATTAACGTTACCGTTATAGGCTCCGGCAGCACATATTGCCCCGAGCTTGTTGACGGATTTCTGCAGAGAAAAGATTCATTAAAGCTTAAAAGACTTGTTCTTATGGACATTGACGAACGCAAACGCACAATAGTCGGCAGTCTTTGCGAGCGTATGATAAAGCGTGCCGGACTTGAAACCGAGGTCGTGTTTACCGATAACCTTGACGAGGCGCTTGTCGGTGCGGACTTTGTCGTAACTCAGATAAGAGTAGGCAAGCTCCCCGCACGTTATCTTGACGAGTCAATCCCCGTAAAATACGGTCTTATCGGGCAGGAAACAACGGGCATCGGCGGTTTCTTCAAGGCTCTTCGCACAATTCCCGTTATCGGCAACATCTGCAAAAAGATAGAAGAAATCTGCCCCGACGCATGGCTTATCAACTTCACAAATCCTTCGGGCATCATTACAGACTATGTGCTTAACAACACCAAAGTAAAGTGCATCGGTCTTTGCAATGTTCCGATTGACATGATAGACGACATAAAAGAAAATGTCGGCGAGGACGCTAAAATCACATATCTCGGTATTAACCACTTAAGCTGGATTACAAGCGTTATTAACGGCAAGGGCGAAGAGGTTCTTTATAAGCTCTTTGACGAGGGCTTCGCACCCAAGGTCATGGCAAACATAGTCGACGACGGCTTTGATACCGACTGCCTCAGAGCATGCGGCGGCTGGCCTTCATCCTATCTTCAGTACTACTATAACCGCAACGCCAAGTTAAAGCACCTTAAAGAAGACAAGCGTACACGTGCGCAGGTCTGCATGGAGATTGAGGAACAGCTTCTCAAAATGTACCAAGATGAAAATCTCTGCGTAAAGCCGGCTCTTCTTGATAAACGCGGCGGTCACAAATATTCTCTTGCCGCCTGTTCGCTTATTGATTCCATAGCCAACAACAAAAATGATGTTCACGTTGTAAATATTCTTAACAACGGCACTCTGCCCTTTATGAAGGACGACGACGTTGTCGAAATCGCCGCCGTAATCGGCAGTGACGGCGCAAAGCCCGTGCCCGTAAGCCACACCTGGACACGCCACATGGAGGCACTCATGACAACGGTCAAGACATACGAAAAGTATGCCATAGAAGCCGCCATAAACGGTGACGACCGTGCCGCCTACAACGCCATGATGGTTCATCCCCTCATAGGTGACTTTGAAAACTCCGTCGCCTGCTACAAAGAAATGAAGGACGCGCACAGAGAGTATCTGCCGCAGTTTTTGGGCAAGTGAATTAAGGGACCGGGGGCCGGAGATCGGGGGTCGGGGACAGTAGTCCTTCGGACTTGATTTTAAGGCATCGCAAAACCATAAACAGACAAAAGACATAATAGCATAAAACAAAGCCGCAAGCTGTACATTTAAACAGCCTGCGGCTTATGTAGTTAGCAGTAAGCAATTAGCAATTAGCAATTAAACTTCGCTTAATATTCCTCGGTCCCCGGTCCCC
>CAVFUV010000286.1:0-2681 GCA_963625735.1 bacterium | reverse complement strand
ATTTGCATTATATCATTACGAACTTCAAATGTACACTTTTATTATACAGGTCCATTCTACATTTTTTTTCTTGCTCTGTCGATTAAGTTCGCAAATTAAATCCAACCCGGAGGTTTCAGATATGAAAAAGATTAAATCCATTGTCGGCATTACCCTGGCACTTGTTCTCACGCTCTCGTGTGCCGTTCTGTTTACAGGCTGCGGCAAGACCGAGGCGACAAAAAACACTATCGACCTTATAAAGGCAATCGGTGACGTTGACCTTAACAGCGCCGACGCCATAAGCACCGCAAATGACGCTTACACCAAGCTCAGCGAAGAAGAACGATCAAAGGTTTCAAACTACAAAAAGCTTGAAAAGGCACAGGAAACCTACAACACCGTTAAAAGCGTAAACGACGACATTGCCGCCGTTGTAAATGCCGCCGAGACTACATACTCCGATGAGACCTTCAAGCCCTCGGAGCTTGTCGGCAAAATCGACGACATAAAATCACGCTATGACGATCTCAAAAAGTATCAGCAGGAGACAATCGAGAATTACGACAAAATCGACGCTTCGGTTGAAAAGCTCAACAGCTATATTGACAACGCCAAAAAAGCCGCCGCAAAATATCTTCAGGCTTTCACAAAGACCGAAAAGGGTGCGGGTGCGACCGTTACCGCTGTTTACTGCATAAAGCAGATAAGAAACGAGGGCGAGGAGTTCCACTTTATGGCTCTCACCTATAAGACTGCGGACGGCACCGAAAAGGATGTTTATTCCTGCGCAAGATTTACACAGGATGTGTCCGTTGACGCAATTGTCGAGCGTGCCGACACATTCTACGCGGACGCTCCCGTAACAGACGACTCCAACGCCAAGACACAAGGCAATGTTACACTTGATGTTGCCGAGGTTCAGGCACTTATAGGATAAAAGAGGTAACATAAAATGGGTGTTAAAATCATCGCGCACAGAGGCTCCAACAAAAAAGCACCGCAGAACACTCTCCCCGCATTCCGTCAGGCAATCGCCGAGGGTACGGACGGCTTTGAGACCGATGTGCATCTTACAAAAGACAAACAGCTTGTAATCTGCCATAACTACACAATCGACGACACATCCGACGGGCGTGGTGACATTACGTCATATACTCTGGCGGAGCTTAAAAAGTTTGACTTCGGTTCGTATTTTTCCAAGGAGTTTGTCAATACTCCTCTCCCCACGCTCGATGAGTTCCTGGAGCTTGTCGGCCCTACTGATGCCGAGATTATCAATATCGAAATAAAGAGTCAGAAGGACCGCAGCACCGAAATAGTATATCATACGCTTGACGAGATAAAACGCCACGGCGTGCTTGACAGAATTATTATTTCAAGCTTCGATCCACGTGTTCTGAAGGCCGTAAAGGCGATTGAACCGAGATGCAAAACGGCTTTTCTGTATCCGACAAACGATCCGTTCGTCTGCCGCTTTATTGCGATTCCGTTCTTTATCGCAAAGAGTGCCGGAGTTGATATTCTGCACCCCGCCGCACCCATGGTCAACAAATCCATGGTACACCTTGCCCACAAGCTCGGCTATAAGGTCAATGTCTGGACGGTAAACGAGCCTTCGACCATACGCCGCCTTGTCGCCTGCGGAGTTGACGGACTTATAACCGACTGCCCCGGGAAGACGAGGGAATATGTTGACGTGTGCGAAAAAAAGTAATCTGTGGTCAGTATCCAGTTGTCAGTGACCGGTGGTCAGTGGCTAATGAAGGCACAAAGTGCCTTGAATTATAAAGCTTCGCCTCTTGCGAAGTTTAACTTCACACTCCACACTCTGCTTCTTGCTAACTTTTTTCTGAAGGTCGGTGTTTATCTATATGAAGAGGATTACTTTCAGCTTCGACGACGGTGTCACGCAGGACATTCGTCTTATCGAGATGATGAACAGATACGGTATAAAGTCTGCTTTCAATCTTAATTTTGACCTGCTCGGGCGTACGGGCGATATATCGCAGAACGGCATTACCGTAACGCATAACAAGGTAAGAAAAGAGGATGTAAAAAGCGTATACGAGGGGCACGAGATAGCGTCCCACACCCTGACGCATCCGCTTCTGACCGAGCTTAATGACACCGAAGTCATTCGTCAGGTCGAAACTGACAGGCTTCGGCTGTCGGAGCTTGCGGGGTATGAAATACTCGGCTTTGCCTATCCCGGCGGCGGAGTAAATTACAGTGCTCACGCGGCGGAGGTCATTAAGAACAACACAGGCGTAAAATACGCACGCACTACAAAGGAGTCTCATAACTTTAATGTGACAACAGGCGACGAGCTGTATACGCTTCTGCCGACTGCCCGTCACAGAAATATTGACGCGCTTTATCCGCTTTTTGAAAGCTTTATGAAGTCCGATGACGACAACGCCCTTTTCTATATCTGGGGGCACAGCTATGAGCTTGATTTCGACAACGCATGGGATAAATTCGAGGAGTTTCTTAAATTTATTTCATCGCATAAGGGTATAGAATTTGTAACAAACAAACAGGCGCTTCTGTAAAACCGAAATTTATTAAATATCAGCACAGGCTTTATTTTAAACTTCATGCACATAACCAATGCATAATTCATAATGTATAATGCATAATGTCGTGGACCTGTATAATAAAAGTGTACATTTGAAGTTCGTAATGATATAATGCAAATA
>CAVFUV010000285.1:0-2688 GCA_963625735.1 bacterium | reverse complement strand
TAAATCCATAAACTGTCTTTTTAACTGGTTGTCTCTGCGTTTTTGCATGGATTTCTTTATTACCGGCACAAAAAATCTTGCCGCAACTATACCCACAACGGCAAAAGCAACAATGTTAGCTATATACGTAGCAAAGGTTGCCTCCCCATCTTTTTTGAACATTCCGCCATAGAAAATCAGGCCTACAATTCCGCCGACCAAAATAACAATGACTGACCATAAAATTTTCTGACTTGCATTAAAATAGTAGGTACGATAATTTGTCATAGGATTGTTAAGCAAGGAGGGAAGTATCTTAGGCTCCACAACCTTTTCTTTTTTCTTACCCATTGTTTTCACCTCATATTTCTTCATAGAACCCGGAGAGCTGAAGTTTGAAAGTATTCTTCATCGGGTTTTTTGTTCTTTTGAGTGTACCCGAGACATGCTGAAGTGTACTTGATTCATCTTCCTCAAAGACATACAGCGGATTCAGCACCACACTGCCGTTTTCGTAGCCGACAACCTCTGTAATTTCCATTGTTTTTCTTGATTTGTCACGCAGACGGGACAGGTGGATTATTATATCAACCGCACTCGCAATCTGCTGGCGAATCGCTTCAAGCGGCAGTCCTTCGGAGCCCTGCAGAACCATGGTTTCAAGTCGGGAGAGCATATCTCTTGTGGAGTTTGCGTGACCGGTGGACAGCGAACCGTCGTGACCGGTGTTCATCGCCTGAAGCATATCGAGAGCCTCACCGCCGCGGCATTCACCGACTATTATGCGTTCGGGGCGCATACGAAGGGAGGATTTGATAAGATCTCTTATTGTAATCTGTCCGGAACCCGACGCGTTGGCGTTTCTGGTTTCAAGGCTTACAAGGTTGTCGATATTGACAATCTGAAGTTCGGCGGAGTCCTCTATCGTGATAACACGTTCGTCATGCGGAATGTAGTTTGACAGAGCGTTCAGGAATGTTGTTTTGCCTGAACCTGTACCGCCGCTGATAAATATGTTGTATTTCGCCTTGACAAGCATCTCGAGCTTTTTCGCGATTTCTTCGGTAATGGAGCCGTAGGCGATAAGCTTTTCTATTGTCATGGGCGTTTTTGAGAATTTACGGATTGTTACGGTCGGACCGCACAGCGCGATAGGCGGCAGAACAACGTTAACACGGGAGCCGTCCGGCAGACGGGTGTCGCATATGGGGTTTGCCTGGTTTACTTCTCGTCCGGCAAGGCCCACAATTCTCTGAATAACATCCTCAAGCTTTCGCTGGTCCTCAAACTGTTTGTCAAGCTTAAACAGCCGTCCGCTTTGCTCGATAAAAATATTTTTCGGACCGTTTATCATTACTTCCGTAATGGTATCGTCGGAAATGATGCTGTCGAGCAGTCCGAATCCGCGGATTGACGAATAGACCTGCTGTATAATTGAAACACGCTGATCTATCGAGCAATAAACATTCTGTATTTTTAACGAAACTATTTCTTCGATTCTGTCTCTCAGCTCATCATCACTCAGGCGGCTGAGCGGCAGATTTTCCTGAACATACTGCCTGACTTCACTGACAAGCTGTTCTTCTTTTTCGGTATCCACTTCTTATCTCCCTCATCAGTCAAGACTGTCAAAAATGTTGCTGTTCATAATCTGCGATGCAATCTGACAGCTTGTGGCATTTGCTATTACCGGTATGCCGCCAAGCGAACGAATATCCGAATCCGGCAGCATCTGTCCGTTTTTGCTTCCGAAGCGGTTATACATCATAACAAAATTCCCGGCCATCGGCACATCGGAATTCTGATCCGCCATCGCAAGTGCCGTGTAGGCACGCTGAATTTTTATATTTGCTCTTTCGCTTCCGTCACTGACCATAATCACATAACCGGACTTTTTATAAAAATCCATATGCTGTTTGTCTATGCCAAAATCATGATCGAGAATAATACAGTCATACGCACCGATAATCTTTAGCTCTTTGAGAAGCTGCAGCTTTTCTTCATGCTGAAGTTCAAGCATATCAAGTGCAAAATTCGGCTGTGAGAAGAAAAACACTCCGCTTGCGTCCTGCTTTACATAGCTTTCGAGCTTCATTGCTATATTCGCTTTTTTGCTTTTCACGGAAAAGATGACATCGCTCATGCAGAACTGACCTTCACCGGCGAAGAACAAATCCGTCGAATCAAAAGCATTGAAGTTCAGATACAGAACTCTCTTGCCCAAAGAAGCAAAACGCATCGCACATCCGACTGCGGCACATGATGTACCGGTGCCTCCGCACGGAGAAGAAAAAGTATATATGACGCAGTCTTCATCCGTAAGTCTTAAATCGGTATAGCGTCCGGCATTTTCGGAGAATATGCCGAGTACCTGTTTATAGATAAGCTCAGCTTTCTGATATTTGCAGATAGCATGCTGACCGTTTACGGAGTCAATATCCATACTGTCAACAAAATACGCGAAGGAACATCTTTTCGGGAGCTGCGTCAAATCCAAATCAAAAGACTCATTTGCAATAAGAACATCGACTTTTTCCGAATTAACCGAAGAAAGGGCCATCTGAGGATCGGTAAACGAATAAATTTGAAATTTGTCCGCATATCTTGTGCCGAAGACGGCAACAATCCGATTCAGATAAACCGAGTCTTTTTCCAATATAGCAAGTTTGATTTTCATTTTCAGTTCCCCGTTTTCCTTCATTCCGATAT
>CAVFUV010000284.1:0-2699 GCA_963625735.1 bacterium | reverse complement strand
TATTTTCATCGACTTGAGTTATATCTCCTTCAGGGATATCCCAAAAATTGTCGTTATAAACTTGTTGTGCAAATTTATCCCATTCATTGGAATAAACGCATTTTGCTCCAAATGATTCAAGTGCAAGTCGAAATCCGCCCAATCCGGCAAACAAATCAATAAAAGTCATTCCGTTAAGTGTTTTATCATCAATAGAAATCATTGCAACAACCTCCACAGTAACGATTACTATCTATTATAGCGCAGTGCGCGCGTTTTGTCAAGGGCATTTCCGTAAAAGTGTCCCTTAGCCTAATCTTTTTATGTGCAAAAGAAAGACCACTATCATTTCTGACAGCAGTCTTTCTTTCGGCTTATGAAGCGTATCATCAGTTCGCCTATGGCTTCGGCTCGTATGTCCTTGCCGGCTTGCAGTTCTCTGTTCCGCCACTTGTTGAGAACATATCTGATGAGCCTTGTTTGCCCTCGTCCGGGTTCTCTTTAAGCAGGACATCAAGGCGATAGTCACGGCGTTTGAGCATATATTGCCTGCCGCAGGTCTTAAATTCCGCAAATGTAATAAATCTGTCGGTGTCCTGTCCGTTTTCGTCAACACACATCATTGTAAGAGCATTGCCGCAGACGATATTTTTATCTAAAATGTAGCGGACGGACTGCCGAGTTTCGTCGTTGCAGTCTTTGCCGCATGCGGATTTATAGGCGGCGTTCCACTGCTTAAAAAGACGGCCGCGGCACTCCTCGCAGTTGTCAAGCAGAATGTCAACCCCATAGAGTGAAGCTATTGCACGCACCGAGAGCCACTCCCACATAACATGATCGTTTTTGGCGTCTTTTTTTACTCTGTTTAATTTGCGTGACAGAATCTCGCTTAAAAAATTCCCGTTTCCGCACGCCGGCTCCAAAAATGTGGCATCGACATTGTCGCACTGTGCCGCCACAAGGTCGCACATGGCCTTGACTTCACGCTCGGCGGTGAACACCTCGCCGTGATCGGCCACTCGCTGTTTAGATTTTACTTGTTTTGTCATGGCTCCTCCTTTGGGTGTCGGTGCTTTTATCTATGATAATTTTCAAAATCTCGGAAAGTTTCATGATGTTTGCACTTTCCGAACCTCTTTTTAATTTTTTATATGGTCAGGCTCTACTCTGATTTTGTCCTGCGGTCTTTGGTGGGACAAAAGTACAACGGTCTCACGCGTAAGATTTTCGTCCCATCGAATTGATGTAATCTCTTCCCCGCCGAAAAAGACGGGGAAAGCGAATGTTATTTTTCTCAAAAGCTGTCTGGACGCAAGAGGTTCCTTAAATATCTCAACCTTTTCAATAAAGGTCTTCATAAATTCCTTCTTTTCGGCATCCGTGAAGCTGTCATACATTATACCATAGAATTTAAGAAATTTATAAACATTCTCACCATTTATTTTTTCAGCCCGAATATTCATTATGCGTTCCCGAACTGCGGATATCTACGATTCCGCTCCGCCGATTTCGTCATAAAAGCTATACAGGCGGTTTTGCATATCCTGATATTTTCTGTCATACAGCGGATCTGTAATATCCAAAGCATCCAGCTGCTGGGCCAATTTAGTTTTTGCGCCGTTAAGCTGACGCAGACGCTTCAGCATTCCCTCAAGCTCTTTGTCAAGTTCCGCCGTGTCAATTTTTGCATCTATTTTTTCTCTGATGGCTCTCTCAAAGCGTTGGTTATTTACAAGCTTCTTTACAATTTCCTCTACCGCACCGTTAATGCGTTCCTGTGACCACTGTCTGTTATAATCGCAGCGGTGACCGTCAACCTCCAATCTGTGCTTGCAGCAGTAATAGAAACAGTCCTTGTAGGTAGTCCCGTCTGCCTTTTTCTTACGGTTTACATTTCCGTACATCTTTCCCCCGCAGACAGGGCAGACCAATATTCCCGAAAGAATGTGCTCATGCTCAAGGCTGTAGATTTTCTCCCGTTTGCCGTTATTTTCGGCACGTTTCTTCTGAGCCATCAGCCAGTCGGTCTCGCTGATGATTGCCTCATGAACTCCGTCATATACGGGATAATCGTCCTGCTTTACAATGTGATACTGATTTCTTGTTCCGACAATTTTTTCGTTTTTTCTTCTGCCGTAGGCAAGCTTTCCGCAGTAAATCGGATTGTCGATTACCATTGTAACGAAGTGAGCCGAAAAAGCCGACAGAGTACCGTTTTGCCGCCGTTTCTTTTCGTAGCCGTGCTGATTCAGATATTTTGCGACTGAAGAAACACCCATATTTGTTGTAATATATTTTTCAAATATCAGGCGGATTATCTCCGCTTCGTCCTCCGCGATTTTCAGCTCGCCGTTTTCCAACTTGTAACCGTAGGGAGCGAAGCCTCCGTTCCATTTTCCCTCGCGCGCTTTCTGCTTGCGTCCTTCCATAGTTTGGACGAGTATGTTTTCCCGTTCGATTTCTGCAACCGCCGAAAGAACAGAAATAATCAGTTTTCCGCTTTCACGGGAGCTGTCAATGCCCTCTTCAACACAAATCAGATTCACTCCGTAGTCCTGCATTTGCTGAAGTGAATTCAGTGCGTCAGCCGCGTTCCTGCCGAAACGCGAAAGTTTATAGACAAGGACATATGCGACATTGTCTTTGCCTGAAGCGATATCTGAAAGCATCTGCTGAAACTCGGGTCTGCCGTCAATATTCTTTCCCGACTTTCCTTCGTC
>CAVFUV010000283.1:0-2722 GCA_963625735.1 bacterium | reverse complement strand
GAGCTCGTTGTGCATCTCCACTTTCGTCACCGCTCCCTCAAACACGGATGCCGTCCTCGCTCTGCAATATGTACAGCTTTTTCAGCAGTTCCGGAGCAGGCTGCAATGCAGCGATGAATGTATCTCCACCCTTACAATAGCGCTCAATAAGCTCCTCTATATTAAGTCCGAAATAATCGCGCAGTACCGTAACACCGTCCCGAACCGCTTCGGGATCAATAAACAGTTCGATCCCTTCATACAGCCCACCCGGATAGACATATTGGTTCTGTGCAAATTTTTCAGTAAGGGAAATCTGTCCTGCGGAGAGAAATACGCTCTTGTTATCATTCAGCATGAGTTCACATCTGCCGTGGATACAGTAGTTGATGATGAGCGGCCCGTTGGCATCGGGAGTTGATTTTCGGAGCTTCGGTGCAGGCCACGACGCCGAATGCACCTCTATCACAGCCAGAGTGATTCCTTCGAATAAAGGCACAAATTGTCCTGCACTTCTTGCACCTTAAAGGGCATGAACACCGCAAGGCTTACTTCTTCTTGGCTCTGACCTTCAGGAAGATCAAAGCGCCGACGATGAATACGACCAGCCCAATCGCCAGAACGGTTTTCAGCTCCATTACTCTGCGCCCTCCTTTCTGCGTTTTCTGAATCCGACTACGCCCAGTGCGGCGACACCCACAGCGGAAATACCGAGCAGGGCAAGCCAAAGTGCGGGGTTGCTGTCGTCGCCGGTTTTCGGCGTGTCACGGAGCTCGTTGTGCATCTCCACTTTCGTCACCGCTCCCTCAAACACGGATGCCGTCTTGTCGGCGGGCAGCACATAGGCGGAAGATGCGCCGTCCGATACCTCGGACACCATATACTCACCGATGCGGAGATTTTCAATGATGATCTCGCCGTTTTTGTCGGTGGTGAATACGCCGACATAGCCGTTCGGGCCGGTGACACGGAACGAGAAGCCCTCAATTTTACCGTCAGAAGAAGTCTTGATGATTTTCAGAGAGCCGACCTGCGGCGCATTGACAAAGCCCTTTCCGGCCTCGTTCTCCACGGTCACAGTCTTGCCGTTTTCGGTGATCTCGAAATAGTAGGCGCTATCGTCCGGATAGAAGCCCTTCGGCGCTTTCGTTTCTTTGACAAAATAGCCGCCGTAGAGCAGGTCGGACATTTCATAAACGCCGATACCGGTTTCGGTCAGCGTGCCGACCAGTTCATCGTCCGCATCCAGTTCCTTGTTGCCGTTGCTGTCACGGTAAACGGTGAACTCCGCACCCGTCAACTTGTTGTCGGGATAGTCCCGGTCGGTCTTGGTGAGCTGCACCGTGCCACGGATGCGGGTGTTTTCGATCTCTACCTCGATTACTGCACCGTCCGCATCGACGGTCACGGGATAGGTTTTCTCCGACAGCACAAAGCCGGTCGGGGCCTCGATTTCCCGCACGACCCAGTTGCCATAGGGCACACGGGCAAAAGAAAAGCTGCCGTCCTCGGCAGAGGCGGCAGTCAGAACGGTGTTTTCGGTCGTAAACTCGGTGCAGTCGGCACGGAATAGCCCAATTAGCGCACCGGCAAGGCCGCTGCCGTCCTCGTCCTTTTTCAGCCCGTGGATACGACGGCTGGGACGGGATGATCACGCTATCCGCTGCAGCCAGTGAGTTGATTGGCATCATACCGAGCGACGGCATACAGTCAATGAGGATATAGTCGTAATGGGTCTTGACCGCATTGATATATGTCCGCAGCACGCTTTCCCGGCTCATGGCGTTGATCAGCCGAATTTCCATACCGGACAGCTCAATGTTCGCCGGAAGCAGGTCAACGCCCTCGCCGTGGTGCAGAATACCGCAGCCGTCCGGAATGGGGGTATCGTCGATCACATTCTGCATGATGTCTGCCAGCGTAACGGGCAACTCATCCGGCTTTGGGTAACCGAGGGAGAGGGTCAAAGAGCCTTGTGCATCTGCGTCAATGAGCAGCACCCGCTTGTTCTGCTGGGCAAGCCCGATGCCGAGGTTGGCGGTGGTCGTGGTCTTGCCCACGCCGCCCTTTTGGTTCGTCACCGCGATCACTTTGCAATTCGCCATATGGGGTTCCTCCTTTGCATAAATTTAGCCGCCTGCGGCGAAGCAGGCGGCTATGTAGAGAAAATATTAAAAGAGTTCCGGATTGCGGATATATTCCTGCGTGGAAATACTCCGCTGGTCGGGGTGCGTCATCAGAAGCTGTCCAGACTCCAACAGCGGCTTCAGATAAACACGAAAGAAGGTCTTTTTGCTCTTTACATCCAAAAGAACCATCAGCTTTTTCCGTGTCTGTGGTGTGTCGCAAAGGTATAGTATCTTCTGCTTACCTCGTTCCTCCTTGTCCTCAATGCCTCGCAGATGGGCACGGTCTATCTTCTTTTTGAAAGCGGGATATTCCTTACTCATCATAAAGTCGATCACGCAAGTTTTGGGAATGAGATAACGAACACCGATATGGAAATGCTTGATCGTGTCGTTTCGGAGCAGGGTGGCTGCGGTCTTTGTAGATATGTCACCCAGCATGGCTGCAAGCTCCTTCAGCGTGAGCACATCCGGGTAGTCCCGGAACCTGTTTTCGTATTCAAATCTTTTCGGCATGATGATGTCCTCCTGTTGCTTTTATTTCAGCGTAGATCGTCAATGGCAGAGGAATCATTTGCCGGGGTCGAGCCCCAAGGTGTTTTTGACGTAGTGGATTA
>CAVFUV010000282.1:0-2737 GCA_963625735.1 bacterium | reverse complement strand
ACTTTGCTTAAAGCTACTTTAATCAGTACTTTATGGGTGAAGAGTCAAGATACTTCTTTACCATGAGAGCGACCTTAAATACGATAGCGTCGTCAAATTCTCTTAAGTCAAGTCCTGTAAGCTTTCTGATTTTTTCGAGACGATATACAAGTGTGTTTCTGTGAACGAAAAGCTTTCTTGAAGTTTCGGAAACGTTAAGGTTATTTTCGAAGAACTTCTGAATTGTGAAAAGTGTTTCATGATCAAGCGATTCAATCGAGCCGCGTTTGAAAACCTCTCTTAAGAACATTTCACAGAGAGTTGTGGGGAGCTGATAAATAAGTCTTGCAATACCGAGATTTTCGTAGCTTACAATAACCTTCTCGGTGTCGAATACCTTGCCGACTTCAAGAGCAACCTGTGCTTCTTTGAATGAACGGGCAAGCTCTTTTACACCCTTGACCTGTGTGCCAATACCGACAACCGCATGGTTTGAAACCTCTGCATCAAGGGAATCGATAACCGAACGTGCAAGCTTTTCAAGGTCTTTAATTTCGGCACCCGATGAAATATCTTTAATAATCGCAATATCGTTTTCGTTGATATTGATGACAAAGTCTTTGTTTTTATCGGGAAACAGTGACTGAATCATTTCAAATACGGATGCTTCACATGACTCGCCGAGTCTTAACAGAAATACAACACGCAGGGTTTCATTGTTGAAATGAAGCTCCCTCGCCTTAAGATAGATATCGCCGGGGAGGATATTGTCAAGCATAACGTTTTTAACGAAATTGCTTCTGTCATACTTTTCGTCATAATACTGCTTTATACTCGAGAGAGATACCGAGAGAATGGATGTGTATTTCTCGGCAAGTGTGTCATTGCCTTCGACAAATACGGCATATTCCGGCTGCATAGCGGAACCAAAAGCACGGTAAGTGTAGCCGTTTACCGTAACGGGATTGTTTGTTGAAAAAGCCTCGGTTATACCCGATGTGATAACATCTCCGATTTTTGCAAGCTCAGTGCAGGAAACAATTGTGCCGCTTTCGTCAACGACGCCGACTACCCTGCCGACGGCATCCTTCATCTGATGAATGATTCCCTGAAAAAGTCTGTTTGACATATTTGTTTGCATCCCTTTCATTCTTTGAAAAATGTGATATCAAAAGCTAAAAATATTCCATTGGTACAATTTGACAAAATGCTACTGTTATATAATACTCATTTTCTTCGCAAATTGCAAGTGCTTTTGCAAAAAGATACAAATTTTCTTATGTTTTTTATTGAATTATGTTATAAGGCGTTCAATTCCATTATAAAAAATATACAACGACTCATACATTTTTTTGTAAAAAGAGCCGTTGTATAATTTGACTAATGTTAAATTGTTTTTTGCTTTATAAGACTCAATTCTTCGTCCGTAAGCTCTCTGCACCCGCCCTCAGGCAGATTTTCATCAAGTCTTAATGCGCCGATTGCATCTCTTCTAAGCTTGATAACTTCACTGTCTAAAGACAAAAACATTCTTTTTATCTGATGGTATCTTCCTTCTTTAAGTATTACTTTATACAAAGGACGTGAAGAATTATCAGTTCCGAGAAACTCAATCTCAGCGGGTTTTGTTATTCCGTCCGACAGTAGCACACCTTTCGCGAATGTCTCAAGAGAAGCCACACTTAGCTTAACGGAAGCCGTTACGGTATATTCTTTTGACACATGGTGAGACGGAGACAGGATACTGTGCGCAAATTCGCCGTCGTCGGTAATAAGCACAAATCCGGTTGTGTTTTTATCGAGCCGCCCGGCAGGGAAAAGGCCCTTGCGTTTAAGCTCATCGGAAACAAGATCAATAACCGTTTTGTCGTCCGGTGAATTTGACGCGGAAACAACTCCCTTAGGCTTATTGAGCATAATATAGATATGCTTTTTGAAGCTGACAGGGTGACCGTCTTTGCAGACTGAGTCTTTATCTGTATCGATGCTACACTCGGGACGATTTACCGTGATGCCGTTAACGGTAATACTGCCGGATTTTATGAGCTTCTTGGCATCCGTTCTTGACACCTGAAGCTGACCTGACACAAATTTGTCAAGTCTTATTTTTTCGCCCATAAAATTATTATGTTTTACTCGGCATTATTGTCGGATTTTTTTGACGTCTGGTCTTTGACACGCTGAGCAACAACATTCACGGTGTTGAGTTGCTTTGTCAGTGCATCAACATGCTCCTTGCACTCATCCACTCCCTGTGTCAGAATTTCTTTGCATGCGTTCATAATCTTATCGACATAATTTGTTGCGCCGGTCTTAAGATCATTAGCCCACTGCTGTGCATTTGCGACGATTTCATTTGAATTATCTTTTGCGTCGGCTATTATGCCTTCTGCCTCTTTTTTTGCATCGGCAACAATCATATTTCCTTTTTCTTCGGCACGGCGTGTAATTTCATGCTCCTCAACAAGGTTTGCGGCTTTTGTTTCAGCCTTCTTGACAATCATATCTGCCTGCTCATTTGCCGAGTCAAAAATCATTTTACGCTCATTGGCGATTTTGCGTGCCTGAATTATTTCATCGGGCATGCTGACTCTGATATCGGTAACAATCTGACGGATTTCCTCGGCGTCAACCTTTACCTTGTCGCCGACTATGGAACGTTTGCCCTCTTCAAGGATATTTTCAATCTGGTTAAGTAAATCTTCGATGCTCATTTTTAATCACCTTTCTCTTAACATTTTTATTCTTTCGGTTATAT
>CAVFUV010000281.1:0-2769 GCA_963625735.1 bacterium | reverse complement strand
CAGATTGAAGAACGCCGCAAAAACAAAACCAATAAAAATATTAACAAAGAAAGGAGCCGTTAAAATGGCTAATAAAAAATTAAATACACCGGTAAATGTCCCGGTAGAGAAAATCCGTCCCTTTGAGGGACATCCGTATAAAGTGTTAGATAACGAGGAAATGAACAACCTCATTCAGAGTATTCAGGAACGAGGTATTCTTTCACCAATACTCATACGACCTATTGAAAACACAGATGAATATGAAGTGATAAGCGGACACAGACGCTTACACGCAGCGGTTAAGGCAGGGATAAAAGAAGTCCCTGCTTTTATTTATGCCATTTCTCGTGATGAAGCGGCTGTTATGCTTGTGGACAGTAATTTGCACAGAGATAAGATTTTACCGTCGGAACGAGCGTTTGCTTACAAGCTAAAATATGAGGCGTTGAAATCACGAGGCAAGAGAAACGATTTAACTTCGTGCCAAGTTGGCGCGAAGTTCAGAACAGATGAATTTATTGCAGAAAACACAACAGATAGTGCAAGACAAATACAGCGATATATCCGTCTTACAAACCTTATTCCCGAATTGCTTGACCTTATGGACGAAGGTAAAATCGCATTTTCTGTCGGTGTTGAGCTTTCATATCTCGATGACCAAACGCAGTATGATTTGCTCAATCTGATTGAAGAACATGAATGCACACCGTCCTATTCTCAGGCTTGGCACATGCACAAGGATTTCAATGCAGGAATGCTTACGGTTAAAAGTATTGAAAATATGCTTTCTGCCGAAAAGCCGAATCAGAAAGAATATTTCAAATTGCCGCTTGAACAGGTACAGAAATTTTATCCCAAAGCCGATAAGAAACAACTTGAGGATTATGTTATGAAAGCCCTTGATTATTACAACAAGGCTTTACAGCGTCAGCGAAATCGTGACAGGGATTCAAGGTGAGGAGTGTGCCTATGGGTGATGATGTAAAAGTAAACTATATCAAAGATAATGTTCGTCTTGATAATCTCTCGGGCGGTGTCCTTATTTCGGAAGATTCTGCCGAATCCCTTATCAGATGCATTCTTCCTGATATTGTTGCTTTCTTTCAAAGTGAAGCAGGTAGGAAAGAATATGATAAGTGGAATGGCGATTGGAATAAATTAAAGGAAATTGAGTAAAAAAAGCGGGTGCGATGTAACAGTCGCATCCGCACATTTAACAAAAACAAATATACCAATTAAAATATTATCAAAAGGCAGTGTAAAGTTAAAATGAAAGAATAGCTCACAAAAACGCAAAAAAGCTTCACGCGACGAGCGGGAACTCCTGTTTTCTCCGTTTTGGTAAATTCAGACCGGCAACCTGAGCTGGGGTAAGACCGTTCAAAGCAGAATGAGGACGGACAAAATTGAAGAAAAACACAAACATTGAAATTAGGTTGTTGGCGCTTTCAAAGGAAGAAAAGCCCTGTTTGGTTTTGTACCAAGCTTTGAACTGCTTGTTAAAACATTCAATTAGGTTGTTTGAAATATCATCTTTAAAGCTTTGAACGCGAATGTGATCAGCGGCGCTGAAAATGGACTTGACAGGAACTTTGTAGGCCGAATAACGATCGGAAACGATAGCAGACGGCTTGCCGAATTTAGCGGCTTCGCTGAACAGAGAAACAGCCTGAGGAGAGTCTCTGTGCGGGGATAAGTGAAATCCGATAACAAACCTTGTTTCGCTGTCAATGATGAACCAGATATAATGCTTTACACCGGCTATTTTAACTACCGTCTCATCGGCGTGCCATTCATCGGAATTAAGGTCTAATAAGGGAAGAAGCTGAATCCGCATATCGTCAAACATCGGAGCGAATTTAACGCACCAATTGCTGACAGTAGTATGAGAAACCTTGATATTAAAGGCGGTCTTGAGTATCAGGCTGATATTTCGGAAGGAATTTTTACCGAGATAAAACATAGACAAAGCCGTGATAATAATCTGAACGGGATACCGCATACGCTTAAAATTATGCTTCCCGAAAAGCGATGACATGGAGGGAGCGGTAATGGCGGCGGATTTCCATTCAAAGAAAGAATGATTACACTTCTTGTCGCCGCAGCGGTAGTTTGAATAATGCTCATAGTCGTGGTGCAGAAAAGATGCTTTTCCGCATACGGGACAGGGCGGATATTTCCGCCGACAGTTTGCCCCCTCCGCCCTCGGGCGTTCGGGTGCAAATTGATGATGGCAGTTCCGGCAGAGGTATTTTTGGTAACCGTCAGAATCTTTGCCGTAACGATAAAATAAATGATTGTTGTTGCATTTCGGACACCTAATTTGATATAATTTCATCAGAGAGCCTTTCCTTTCTTTTGGGAGAAAATGTGTTTTATGGTGAAGCCATTATACCAAAAGGGATGAGGGGTTCTCAACTTTCATTTAAGTTTACAATGTGAAACTTAATTTGCGGAGTTTATATATTATTATTTAGTTTTTATGTTTATAAAAACAATCAAATCCTCGCCATTTTCAGAATGCTGTATCTTATCAACAATACAATTGAAGTTTTCAGTAAGTAAGCTCCAAAGTAAAGGCGAGAGCTTTTTGTCAATTTGAATGTTATATTTCACGCTCATACATATATCAACTCCTTGCAAACAACTTCTCTTGGTCGTGACTGAATATTATTCATCTTTTGCACCCATACTGTTGAGTTACCAGATTTAAGCTGTTCTGTAACGCCATCAGCGGCTCTCATCTGCTCAACGAGTAAGTCAAACATCTCCGTTGCTTGTTTATCA
>CAVFUV010000280.1:1438-2770 GCA_963625735.1 bacterium | reverse complement strand
GTGCTATTACATCAACATCAAACCGAACTGCCATACCGTTCTCTTGAAAGTAAATGCTCGCCCTGTTCGAAAAATCTTCCACAACAGATGTGTAATCTTCAAAGTAGCTCTTTCCCAAACCCTTTGCATTGATTTCATCAAAAATAGGGGTGGTAATCGCGGAATCCATTGCACTGCCAAGCGGATTATTGTCATCGGTTAGCGAATCAAAGGTGAGGAACTGTCCGGTCGTCAGGTCAAAATTCCATGTCCTGCTGTAGGTAATCGGGTGAGCGCCGCCGCTATTGGAATACCCATTGCCAAGAACGCTCAGAAGTCCGTCGGTCATATAGGGAGTATCAATTGTCAATTCCTCGGAATAGCTTATCCATGCGGATCTACCTGACTCGGCAATTTCGTTATAGTGTTCGGTCGCAGTCTTCAACTGTTCCTGTGCGGCAGTATCAAACTTTTCCGCCACACTTTTCATTTCTGCGTTGAATGTGCGGCAGTCATCTGCCATCTGCTTGTCGGTAGAATTTTCAAATTCGGTATCGAGACTGCAAAGTGTCCCATCAGCCGTATGCAGCTCAAGCTGGGGAAGCTCATATTTCTCTTTCAGCAATACAATACCGTTTTCGCCGGTAAAATTTTCTTCTTTAGTCAGCGGAGAACCAAGGGAAAATTGAAGTTTTTCTTTTTTATTGTTATCTTCTGTTTTAACAGATGTATCCGAGGTCTCCGTCTGCTTTAGTCCGGCACAAGCGGAGAGAGAAAACACAGACAAGCAGACAAGCAATAAACATAATGCCTTTTTCATAAAATGCCTCCTGAAGTTTGACCGGATAACCCCGTCGCTTATATGACAAATTGGCCTCTTTTTTAAGCAAACACATTTTATCTCTTTAAAAAACAGATGTCAAGGTCTTTTTAAAAAAAGATATAAAAAGCCCACAAAATCTGGAAATTCCGGATTTTGTGGGCTTTGGTTTTTTCCGCTAAAACAATTCGATAAATTCCATGGCATCACGGAACGGCTGTAATTATTCCGTTTGAGACTGTAACTTTCCAGGCATCCCGGACAGCAGAATCAGGTTCTGCCTGTACTGCCTCCGCGAACACTTCAAGAACCTGATAAACTTCCGTTCCGTCCTCAAGTTGTGTTTGGCTCATAGAAATAGGTTCACACAGAATTTCGGTAAAGGCTCTCGGGTCTACCGACTGAGGATAATAATAGGTGTGATTTTCTCCCGCAATCCAACCGTTTTTTAAAGTTAATGTTGGGTATTCCGGTGAAACAGAGCCGATGATGTTTCCGGCACTGTCCACATAATAAGTCACCATTCTCAATCG
>CAVFUV010000280.1:0-1428 GCA_963625735.1 bacterium | reverse complement strand
TTTCCCGTGTTTTCAACGTGAATATCCGACTTTTCGCTGCCGGAAGCATTAACCCCGGTTATCTCAATGCCGTCCAACTTCTCATGAACGGCACATGACACCTTGGCAGGAACAAATGTGTTCGTAACACTTGTTTTCTTGAACATAAACGCAAGGGTAACGCCGACTGCCACAGCCGTTGTAAGTGCTGCAAGCACAATCAGCAGGTGTTTTGCTCTTTTCGTCATTTCGGCGTCACCCCTTTCTGTTTATAATCCTTTCACTGTTGCCGTTCAGCCATTTGTTTTTCGTCGGAACATCATCAAATGCGACAGTTGACCCACTCTCGGAAACAGTCACACTTTGCTTGGCGTCACTATACCGCCAAGACCAATCGTTCCCTTGTTCTACCGTGTATTCACGGCAAAGCATGTTCTTTATCGTTACGCTGCCGTTGCCTTTGACGGAAACGAACAGTTCAAAATCCGGCTCGTCCGCTGCAGTAATCCGATAAACAAACACACGGTCACCGTTGCCTTCATCGCCGCTCCCATTTTCTCTTACAATCGTCAAATTTCCGTAAACGGGAGTGAATTTTGCGTAAAACATATTGGTTTTGGGTGCCGGGTCAAGGTTCAAGGTGGTCGGAACAACGGTATTGTCTGTTACTGCTCCCTTGTCTCCGACGGGTACTGTACACTCCTCGTCAAGATACCAACCATCAAACCGATATCCGCTCTTCGCCGTCGCTGATGATCCGGTAAATTGATCCGTGCCGTTTTTCACTTCAATAGTTTGGCTGAGCGTGCCGCCGCCCTTAGCCCACACTTTATATTCCACCGTATATTGCAGCGGTGAATAATAGAAGATAATGTAGTTTTGTTCATCGTTTGCCCTTAACAGAATCGTTTGAGAAATACTTGACACGCAGTTCATACCGCCTATAGACTTTGCAGAAGCCGTAACAGTTGAGCCGAAAGCACCGGTGCCGGATTCAATCGGTAAAAGCACACCGTTTGAGGTACCATCTGTATAGGTTAATGCAGAAAGATTGCTGACATCGGTACCGTAGGCAAGATAATACACCTTGTACTTTTGCGTATTTCGGGTGTAGAAGATATACAACTCGGTTCCGGACTGTTGAATGGTAATATTAAAATGCGGATCGGTTGTCGAATCAATCAAGGAAGTTTCGCTTCCATCTTTAATATAACCCGTTTCTTTGACAGTGAATCCGCTGAAGGTCTGCGGCACAACACGGTGAGTTGAACCGATCTCTCCGATCCCTTCGGTATGTGCATCACTTTCGCTATAGTAGAGGTAATTTCCATCCGAATCCGTGGTCAAAGCGTCATACGCGGCATCGACATTCTGCAGCATATGGTGTACGGCATAAAACGCATTCTGGGTGTTTTTGCTGTAATAGAAGACCACCACATTATCCGCCGA
>CAVFUV010000279.1:0-2807 GCA_963625735.1 bacterium | reverse complement strand
TATAAGCACCGCGTCTAAAAAAACACCATTCTCCGCAAAGCTTTATAAATCAAGACACTTCAGCGTTTTCCTTAACTGCTCCTTGCTAACTTTAACTCCACTCTCCACTCTCCACACTCCACACTCGTACAAAAAATCTCCGAGAACAAGTTAATGTTCTCGGAGATTTTTTTATCAGCTTATTATTCCCATACAAAATCGTTGTATTCGATTTTGTTAATAACCGTTCCGGTTGCGCTTATGCCCTTTGTTTTGAAGAGAATAAGATCGAGATTAAGATCAATATCGACATTGACAACCATTTTCTGGGACAGATAGGTCATTCTGCCGGTGTCTTTTTCGAATCTGCATTCGATCTCGTTGCCGGTATAGTTCATATCGAATTTATATGACGACATATCGAGTACAACAAGATATTCTTCAATACCGCTTGCGATTGAACTTGTTGCTATAGGTGTCATGATTTTAGAAAATTCGCTTGTTTCGGGATCGGGATTGAGATGATCGGCAACGGTAATTACAACCTTATAGTCTTTGTCACTGACATAGCATACGGCGGATGTAATAATCGAAGTATCGGTTACATCACAGCCGACATCCTCGCCGAACAGCGGAAAGGATTCTCTTACGGAAATATCGTCACCGTACGACACCGTGAGCGAATTATTGTTGCCCGTAGACCGCAGAAGCTCGCTTGAAATAAGATTTAATATTCTGTTGGCAAGCTGAAGAGCACCGTCACCGGCTTCGACATTGTCAACCGTCTGTGTCTCGGTCTTAGTAAAGCCCGGGCAACGCTTTTTGACGTTATCCATGGCGTTTTTGTAGACCTTTATGACATCGTCACGGGTCATGGCGACTTCTTTATAGCCGCTGTTTACGGTAATTCTGCCGCTGGATTCAATGTTTGTCATATTCTCGGCTGTTGTAGACTCAACAACCGGCACAGTCGTGTTTTCGGGTGTATATACACCTGTCTGCTGTTGCCCATAATCGGCAGTCGGCACCTCGGTTGTCGTCTCCGTTTTCTTTGTGCCGCAGGAACTCAGTGCCGTCATGGTCAGAACGACAGCCGAAATAAAAGCGAGGGTTCTTTTTAACATTATCACTCCCCCTTAAAGGGATATTACTGGCGCATTGCCCGTCCGCCGTCACGATAATACTGCGTGTGGGTCTTGGGATGCTTTGTGGTGTTCCATATCTCGTCCGCAACGCCTGCCCACTCATAGGCAAAATCGTCACAGCGACCGCAGAGAGTCTCGACATCCTCGGCATTGAGAAGATCGGTTGATTTTGCGCCTGTCTCGTGAATAATAGCACGAAGCTTGTCGGGGTTTTCGAGCATCGGACAAGGACGAAGATGGTTATCGTTAAAGGGCTGACCCTTTCTGTATGCCATAAACAAGGGCTTATGAAGTGCCTCAAGCAATGTATCTTTGCGGATATTGGAATCGGAATAGTGAATAAATACACAGGGCTCTATATCGCCTGCGGAATTGACATGAAAATAGTTTCTGCCGCCCGCAATGCAGCCGCCGACATACTCACCGTCATCCTGGAAGTCGATAACCATAATGGGCTTGCCTGTCTTTGAGTTACGCATTTTGCGAAGCCAGAAATACATCATTTTTCTCTGTGCCGGAGTCGGGATAAGCTCCTTGTCCGCGCCGTGACCTACGGGCATATAGTTAAAGTACCATGCGTACTTTGCGCCCATTTTAATCATAAGGTCGATAAACTCATCGCTTGTAACATAGTCAATATTCTTGCGTGTGTAACAGACTGAAATACCATAGAGACAGCGGTGCTCTTTGAGCATCTCAAGCGCCTTCATGGTGTTCTGATATGCGCCTTCACCGCGGCGGAAATCGTTGCTCTCTTCTGTGCCTTCTATGCTGAGGGCAAAAGCGAGGTTGCCGACACGACGTACATCGTCGCAGAATTTGTCATCTATAAGAGTGCCGTTTGTGTATGCCAAAAAAGCACAGTCCGGAAATTCGGCACAAAGCTTAAGTATATCGTCTTTTCTTATAAGAGGCTCGCCGCCTGTGAGCATATAAAAGTGTGTGCCGAGCTCACGACCCTGTGTTACAATTGACTTCATCTCGTCATAAGTGAGGCTCTGACGGTAGCCGTATTCAGACGCCCAGCAGCCCTTGCACTTGAGGTTACAAGCACTTGTCGGGTCAAAAAGAATGATCCACGGAATATTGCAGTTGTATTTTTCTCGGTTAGCTCTGACCTTTTTTGTGCCGAAATAACCGGCGTCAACACCGAGAGTCAGAAGCATATGCTTAAGAAGCCCTCTGTCGGTCGAACGGAGAATATTAAGAGCAAGCTGTGTATAGATATTGTTGGGGTCGGCGGCTCCGGCTTTCATCTTCTTGAAGTTTTCGGCTGGGAACATTCTGCCGGCGAAAAGCTTTTCACTGAATGAAAGAATTTTCTCGAAGCCCGTTTCGGGATTATTGTCGATATAACTGAAAATTTTATCCGCCGCAAAGGAAGCGGCCTTTTTGATTGCGTCTTCTTTGAATGACATTTATCAACACTCCATACCGGATTTCATATATCAATTTATTGTATCACAAATCGCTGTTTTTGTAAAGATTACAAAAAATGACAAATCACGGTTAAATTTATTATATTTTTAGGTGATAATATCATCCTTTTTCGCCTTAAATTCGTTTTTGTAACAATCGGACTTGTTAATGTAATTTTTGTGTGGTAGTATTGTTTCGTATAAATTAAAGCGGAGGTAACTTAAATGCTTCTTAAAATCATATACGCCATAATATGCATAGCCG
>CAVFUV010000278.1:0-2809 GCA_963625735.1 bacterium | reverse complement strand
TTATGCCGTTTCGTTCTTCGGCAAAATTATTTTATGTTATACAGCGGATTTTGTCAAGGCTGCAGTTCTATCCTCATTAAATCAAAAAATCGAAAAAAAATTGCAAAAAATTTAAAAAGTGCTTGCAATTGAAAAAAGTATGTGATAAAATCGGGACATAGAGATGAGAGACATCTCATCAAAATAAAATTGCTTTCCACACTCTTTTTCTTCATAAATATCTCCACAGGAAAAACACCGAGCTTAACCGCTCGGTGTTTTTCCATTATACAAAAAACTAAACGGACAAAGAGACCAAAATCCCTCTGCCCGTTTTATTTGCATTTAACCTAACTCAACAGGATGACAATTCAGCAACCGTCTTGGCTTTTGTAAAACTTACAATCCATGACACGCAGTGTCTTCCGAAATTGTTAATTCTTAATTATCAATTGTTAATTAACCAATGTCTGACACCGATCACTGACCACTGAATACCGGCCACTCGTTATCTTATTGTCTTATAGAGCGGTCCATACGCCTTGCACGCTCTGTAATCCGCGCCCTCAAGATCCTTTGTGCCGAATGCGTTCCATGCGGCGGGGCGGAATATCTTCTCGTCCGGAACATTGTGAAGGCCTACGGGGATACGAAGCATCGAGCACATTGTGATAAGATCGGCACCGATGTGACCGTAGGAGATAGCACCGTGGTTGGCACCCCATGCGTTCATAAGATCATATGCGGACTTGAACGGACCTACGCCGTTTACGATGGGAGCAAACCATGTGCAGGGCCATGTGTAGTCGGTTCTCTTCCACAGAATGTCGGATACTTCATCGGGAAGTGCAACGGTGTAGCCTTCGCAGATCTGAATTGTGGGGCCGAGACCCTTGACAAGGTTGATTCTTATCATTGTCGCGGGCATCTGGGCACGTGTCAGGAAGCGTGAAGAGAATCCGCCGCCTCTGAAGTAGCCGTTATCGGCCGGACACCACTCGGTAGCCTTAAGCATAGCATCAATGTCCTTTTCGGTAACATCATACCAGGGTTTTATAACGGCATTGCCGTTCTCGTCCTTAACTTCACCGCATGCGTCAAGGCAGCAGGCACCGGAGTTTATAAGGTGAATAAATCCGCCCGCTTCTTTGGCGACGCCCTCAAGGTCATAGCCTGTTACACGCTTGACGGATTCGGTATTCCAGCATGTACGAACATCCGCGAACATCTGAGCACGGTTTGTAAGAAGCTTCATAAAGAGCATTGAAAGAGCGTTGAGTGTATCGTTCTCTGTGCCGAGAATGTACGGCTCTCTTGCACCGTTCCAGTCGAAGGAAGTGTTGCACATAGCTTCACCGAAGTCGCAGTTCGGATAGAAGTCTGTCCACTGTCTCTGCCCCTGGAAGCCGGCGGCAATGGCGTTATGGCCTACCATTTCCTCTTCTCTGCCTTCGGGAAGGTTCTTGTTGCCGTTCATGAGGTCCTTGATGATAACCATCATCTTAACGACAAACTCCCAGTCCTTTTCTTTCTGCTCGGGGGATTTCTTTACAAAGTCAGGGTTCTTGTCGAATCCTTCGGGGCAATGCTCCTTAGTCCACTTGAGAGCCTTTTGGAACTCCGCCTCATCATAGATGTTTTCGCTCATTCGACGGATGATTTCAACCTCGTCGACGCTTTCAACACGCATGCCGAGATATTCCTCGATAAATTCGGGGCTGATTGACGAACCGCCGATACCCATTGTGATGGAGCCTATCTGAAGATAGGACTTGCCTCTCATTGTGCAGACAGCGACTGCGGCACGGCCAAAACGGAGAAGCTTTTCTTTTACGTCATCGGGGATGTTGGTGTCGTCCGCATCCAGAACGTCCTTGCCATAGATGCCGAACGCCGGAAGACCCTTCTGTGCGTGAGTAGCGAGAACGGATGCAAGATAAACCGCACCGGGACGCTCTGTGGCATTAAAGCCCCATACGCCCTTTATGGTAAGGGGATCTGCGTCCATTGTCTCACTGCCATAGCACCAGCAGGGAGTAACGGAAAGCGTAATGTCAACGCCCGCCTTGCGGAACTGATCGGCACACTGTGCCGCCTCGGCAACACGACCGATGGATGTGTCGGAGATAACAACCTTTACGGGTTCTCCGTTTGAATATCTGATGTTTTCTTCAAAGAGCTTTTTGGCGGAGAGTGCCATGTTCATGGTCTGCTCCTCAAGGCTCTCACGAACCTTAAGAGGACCTCTTCTGCCGTCGATAATGGGGCGAATACCGATTACGGGATAATCGCCTATAAGTCTGCTTTCAGCCATTTGTAAAAACGTCCTTTCATAAAATTTTTTTACAAAATCATTCTATCATGACTGATAGCCAAAATCAAGAACTTTATTTCAGATGTCGTGATTCGGTGATCGGTATTCGGTTCAGCCGGCAAAAATTTTGCAATCGTCAACTTCGTAAAAGACTAAAAAAAATCGCCCGCGAACCGACAAAAAAAGCTGTATGCCCCACACATACAGCCCCGTTTTTTCCGATTAATCTGACATTCGGATATTAAATCAGCCGAAAACCGAAAATTCACCACATGCCAACTCCACACTCCAAACTCCACTCTCCACTCTTACTGTTCCTTGCTCCTTGCTCCCTGCTCCTTTTCTTTCAGCTTATGATTTATTATCACAAACGCAACAAGCTCAATCGCCAGCGTCACAATCCACGAGATGGGATACGACAGATACAAGCAGTCAAGCGTATGATATTTTGCCGAGCCGAACACCGTGAAAATCCATACAATTCTCAGTCCGCACACGCCTGCGACGGTTATAATC
>CAVFUV010000277.1:0-2811 GCA_963625735.1 bacterium | reverse complement strand
GGATAATCACCTTGCGGCAACAGTAGGCAGGTATGCTAAAAAATCAGGCATACCTTTTATTGTCGATGTTGAGGATCTTTGGCCGGAGGCTATGCGTATGGTACTTGATGTGCCGGTCGTCAGTGATGTTCTTTTTTCGTGCTTTTCCGTTGCGGCAAAGCATGCATACAAGCTTGCCGACGCTGTGGTAGGCTCATCGGATGAATACAGGGACGAGCCGCTCAAATACGGTGTGCGTGTCCCAAAGGCTATTACCGTATACGTAGGCAATGTCTTGGCTGATTTCGATAAGGGCGTTAAAGAGTGCGGTTCAAAGATAGAAAAGTCCGAAGGGGAGTTCTGGGTCACATATGCCGGCACTCTCGGCACAAGCTACGACATTGCCACATTCGTAAAGGCTGTCGGACTTCTCAACAAAAAAGGCTACAAAGATATAAAAGCGGTTCTTTTGGGTGACGGTCCTCTTCGCAAAGACTTTGAGTCAGCCGCAAAATCCGCCGATTGCAACGCACTGTTTACAGGCTATCTTGATCAGCATACAATGGCGGCTTATCTCGCAAAATCGGATGTTACGCTTAATTCTCTCGTAAGCAAGGCTTCCCAGAGTATCGTTTCAAAAATCGGTGACTATCTTGCGGCGGGTGTCCCCATGATAAACACAGGACTTAACAAGGAATTCTGTGAAAAGGTCAATGCGGACGGCTTCGGTGTCAATGTCGCCCCTGAAAATGTCGAGGCACTTGCCGACACAATTCTTTCACTTTATAATGACAGAGAAAAATGCGAAAAGATGGGTCTTACGGCCCGAAAAATCGCCGAGGAACAGTTTGATCGCCCTGTTACCTATATGAAGATTGTTGACCTTATCAGGGGCTTTATCGGTTAATGCCGATTATTCGGAGGAATGGAATTGAAACTTAAAAACTATTACGATTATGTTATCGTCGGATCGGGACTTTTCGGTGCTGTGTTTGCGCGTGAAATGATGAACAAGGGCAGGTCATGTCTTGTAGTCGAAAAGCGTTCACATATCGGCGGCAATCTTTACTGTGAAAATGTCCACGGAATAAATGTTCATGTTTACGGTGCGCATATTTTCCATACCAACAACAAAGACGTCTGGAATTATGTAAATAACTATGTGGAGTTTAACCGTTACACAAATTCACCCATTGCGAATTATCACGGCGAGATATACAATATGCCGTTTAATATGAATACCTTCCAGGCTATGTGGGGTGTACGCACTCCCGATGAAGCCAAGGCTATTATCGATGAGCAGCGTTCGGTTATAAAGGGCGAGCCCAAGAACCTCGAGGAGCAGGCAATAAAGCTTGTCGGCACCGATATTTATCAGAAGCTTGTTAAAGGCTATACCGAAAAGCAGTGGGGTCACGACTGCACGGATCTTCCTTGCTTTATCATAAAACGCCTTCCCGTTCGTTTTATTTATGACAACAATTACTTTAATGACAGATTTCAGGGTATCCCCATCGGCGGCTACAATGTGCTTATAAACAAGCTTTTCGACGGTGCGGATATAATTCTCGATACCGATTACAACGAAAACCGCGAGAAGTTCAACAAAATCGCCGGCAAGGTTGTATACACCGGCACGCTTGATTCCTATTATGATTTCTGCTTCGGCAAGCTCGAATACCGTTCTCTTCGCTTTGAAACCGAGGAGCTTAACGAAGAAAATCATCAGGGCGTTGCTGTTGTTAACTATACCGACCGTGAGACACCCTTCACACGCATAATCGAGCACAAGCATTTTGAGTTCGGCACACAGCCCACAACCGTTATAACACGTGAATATCCCGAGACTTGGCAGGAGGGCATGGAGCCGTATTATCCCGTTAACAACGACAAAAACCAGTCTCTGTATCTTAAATATGCCGAAAAAGCCGTAAAAGAAAAGAAGGTTATATTCGGCGGGCGCCTTGCGGAATATCGTTATTATGATATGGATAAGGTTATAGAGCAGGCTCTGCATGCGGCTAATCAGGAATTCTGATATAATGCAGAATGCAGAATGCAGAATGTCGGAAGACACTGAAGTGTCTTTGATTATAAAATCTTCGGTTAGCTTATTTTAAAACTGAATATAATCAGGACAATCGTCAATGGGTTTTGGCGGTTGTCTTTTTTTTGTGATAAGGGAGGAATGGGGGGCGACGCGAGCGAAGCGAGCGTAATGCGGCGAGCAAGGCGAGCCGCACGCCCGAGCCGACAGGCGAGGGCGAAGCCGACGACGAGCGAACAGCAAAAAGGCTGTGAGCGAGGAGGAGGCTTACGTGCACCGAGCGAGGCGAATTTGTGATGCTGTCTAAGACAGCGGAACAAATGAAGGCGAGTGAGGTGCGGCCGCTCAAAGTGGCACCCGACTGTCCGGTCTTCAGCTTGCCGTTTTTCGAAAACTGACCTGCCGGGCAGTCGGGTGAACTGCAGAGCGGCCCGACCCCGCCCCACATCCAAGCCCGGAAATCCCTCAATATCTGAACTCCTGCGAAGCTGTACACAAACCGGGACATACAGAGCATCTCGAAATTTTACATTACACATTATGCTTTGCACACCGTACATAGTAAATTATGCATTGTGAATTATGTGTTATAATGCTTACCCCTCTCCGGCGGCAAAGCTCGGCATTGCCCAAAAATCCAACCCTTTGCGACCTGACTGCCGTTAGGCAGGAGCTATATAATCCAAGTCCGCAGGACAAAACAATGAAGAATGTAGAATGCATAATGCATTGGACCTGTATAATAAAAGTGTACATTTGAAGTTCGTAATGATATAATGCAAATA
>CAVFUV010000276.1:0-2852 GCA_963625735.1 bacterium | reverse complement strand
AAATAAAAAAGCCCTCCGGTTTTTGTGTAACCGAAGGGCGATTGATAGTATTACATATTCTGTTGTGGAGCTGCTGCCTGTTCAAAGATCGACAGCTCAGCTTCGAGAGAAGGATATCCGTCCGTGAGTTTTTCTTGGAGCTTATCGAGCTGCCGTTCCTGCTCATAGGTCAGCGTTTCGCAGTTGGCTTTGGCAAAGTCCACACAGCGATAAAGGTCTGCCGATTCATTCTCACTGAACAAGCGGCATTTGCTGACGAGACCGGAGCGCACTGCAAAGGCTTCTTTGACATATTCATAGTTCGGAGAGTAATCTCCCCAAAACACCGAGTCGCCGTCTGCATTTTGTTTCCATGTGCAGAACATAAAGCCGTTCTTTTCGCTGTAGGTTGCCGCCAACACGGTATCCCCGAAAGAGGCAAGCTGTTTGTATTCCGTAACACCGTCAGCTTTCATCTGCGGTGCGTGTTCGTAGAGACCGACATATTCCCGCACCGTAGAAATCTCATCCTGAATGTCTGCAATTTTACTGCGGTATTCATCTGAGAAGGTTTTGTCGGCGTTGCTTAGGAATTGGCCGTTGTATTTTATGCGGCAGAGGGGGATACCGTCTGAGGACACCTCCAACCATCCGTTGCTGTCGATCTTGGTGTCATACCGAGCCTTGAGCCGTTTGGCTAATTCTTTCTGTAGCATATTTGTTTTCTCCTTTTTTGAGGGTAATAAAAAAGGCAGATAGATTTTTGATTTCTATCTGCCTGTGCATTTGGTATTCAGTTTTCGGGAGTTCGAGTCCCGCCACAAAGGGAAAACGGCGATTTTACATCTGTGTTTCTGCACAGAGAAAAATCGCCGTTTGGGTAGCAAAAAAGCCCGATAAAATCGGGCTTTTTCGTGGGAGACATCTATTTTGTCTCCACAGTATGGTGCGGTTGTTCATAAGGGATTTAATAAAATAACCCTAATGCCAAATCACATATTCAAATTCTGATTTGTTACAGAGCACCAAGCCGATGCATATCATCATTTTTCAGATATATAAAGTTTATCGCTTTTTTCAATAGATAAAGTTATAGGCATTCGTACTAAGCACGGATGTTATTTCATGTCCGTCAGAGCGGCGAGCTGGTCACGATGGCCGTAGATAACGGCGGTAACGGAAACGGTTTTGCTCTCTTCATCAATCAGGTAATAGACAAGAAAGTTTTTGACAGGCATTTTACGGATTCCGTTGGTCCGCCAAGGCTCTTCATCTGTTAAAGGGTAACGAGACGGCATAAAATTCAGCCCCGAGATTTCTTTATAGAGAAAATCAACCCAATGTTTTGCAATCTCCGGTTCCTGAAGAGTTTGGGAAATATAAATCACGATTTCATGTATCTGGTCAATTGCCTGTGGGGTTAATGTCACCTTGTAATCCATACTCAAAGCCCCTTACGAATTTTGTCAAAGGCTTCATCGATGGGGATTGACTGACCGCTTTTTGCCTGATTGTAGCCGTTTTCCATTATTGCGTTAAACTGCACGTCGGACATGGTATCACGAGTCGGAATTTTAGGCACGGTCAGTGAATACGGAACGCCGCCGGTCATAATAATCTGTCGATACAGCGTATCTATAAGCACCGATACGGGGAGACCGATATCCGCGAGAATGGATTCTGCCTTCTGCTTTATTTCCGGCTGTACACGAGCGGTTACATTTGCGCTTTTTGTTGCCATAATAAGCACCTGCCTTTCCAATTCACATTATAGCATATTGTATTGCTAATTGCAATACAATATGCAACTTCAAAATTACAGCCGCGGCGGAGGGGGATTCCGCTGCGGCTGTGTGCTTGTGGGTATTAGGTGAACAGCTGCGTTAGAGCGGCTATTCACTTTTTGAGCCGATTAACTGCAATCAGCACTGAAGATTGCCGAACATGGCAAAGAAGGCAAGCAGCATATTTTTTAGCTTGAGAAAGAAGTCCTCAAGGAAAATGTGCGTAGACTCAGCGGCTTTAATCGTCGTGCCGTCGAGTGTCACGATTGTTCTGAAAATCGCCTTAGCCTTGTTAACCTCAACCTTGACATAGCCGGTCCAGAACTCTTCTCCGTCAACGGCTATGAAGAGATTCTGCTGATTGCCGAGGCTTTCATCGGGCACGATACGCCAGCTTACTTCGGAAGTAATGCTCCCGTCGCTCCAGCCGTGGGTGCTGTCGTATTCGGCACTTGTTCCGTCGCTGTAATAAGCGATAAAGTCAACGAAAAACGCGGCGTTTTCGATTTCAGTGTCTGTCTTAACTGCAGAGTAGTACTTTGCGGTCTGCAGTTCAATGGATGCAATCTCTTTGTTCTCTACATCTTTAGCTAAAGTTGTAATGACGAAAGCAGAAAAGCAAAGTGCAATAGTTAGAATAAATGTGATTAATTTTTTAACCATATTAGCCTCCCAAAAGTAATAATGTGTTGTATTAGCCGTTTAGAATTACATATAACCAGGCATCCAGTAGTCCCCAAAAATCATTAGTTACTTTCGGGCTCATATCGTTATACCAAATCCAAACGTTCTTGTCTTCTTTGGTATCTATGACAATATACCCGCCACTGCCTGACTCAAAAACTATTAATGCGCCATTTGGTGGGTAATCGGATATATTTAAATCATTGATAACTTCCCAGTATGATGACTCAAATGAATACCATTTATCAATTGGTAATAATCCAGATGATTCATTAGCGTGATAGAAAAATCCATTATTCACAGTCCTATAAAAAGGAAGCAGCCCTCGTATGTTACGATTGAATTTCTTTCCTTTCATTGTAGTTTTTGATGTCGGCAAGAAACCCATGTAATACGATTCTTTTT
>CAVFUV010000275.1:0-2865 GCA_963625735.1 bacterium | reverse complement strand
CAATAAGCGTTGCCGGGTGACATTAACCAAAAATAAAAAAAATTGTATTGGAGGTACATTTAATGGAACTTTTTGAAGCAATTACATCAAGACGAAGTGTAAGGGATTTCAAGGCGGATGCTGTTCCGACGGAGCTTGCGGACAAAATCTCGTTTGCGGGCTCATGTGCCGCATCGGGCATGAACAGGCAGTCCCCCATTATTCTCGAAATAAGCAATAAAGAGCTTCGTGACAGACTCTCAAAAATGAACGCCGCCGTTATGGGTGCGGACAAGGACCCGTTTTACGGCGCTCCTACCGTGCTGGTTGTTCTGGCTGACAGAAATGTACCGACACACGTTTATGACGGCTCGCTCGTCATGGGCAATATGATGCTTGCCGCAAACGCTCTGGGGCTCGGCTCATGCTGGATTCACAGAGCAAAAGAAGTATTTGACACGGACGAGGGCAAAGCCATTCTCAAAGACCTCGGCGTTGAGGGCGACTATGAAGGCATCGGCAACCTCGCAATCGGCTATGTAAACGGAGCATACCCCGCGACAAAGGCGAGGAAAGAAAATTACATATTCAAAGCGGAATAATTAAGCTAATTGATTTGCATTGCGTGAAACTTAGCAAAGTGTGGAGTGTGGAGAGTGGAGTGTGGAGTATCCGGTGGTCAGTTACCGTTAAAAAATAAAGGCACTGCGAGTCATGAATTCAGACAGTTTCGCAAACATTAAGACAGATTTATCCCGACAATTTTTTAATGTTTTTGCGGCTCTGCTCTCTACATTCCAAACTCCACACTGAAGCAGACATCCGCATGGCTTTTATAAACGAATGTACTGAACTGCACGCAAAAGCTCCGCTTTTGTATTCTCTGCTTCATCTGCCGCCACCATAACCGTAAGGGCATTAAGGGCTTTGCCTATTTCGGCACCCTTAAGCCCTGTTTTTATAAGGTCGGAGCCTGTAACGGCAAGGCGTGAATTTGACATTGCACCCGGGCAGCCGTTTTTGACAAAATCAGACAGAACAGCGTTTTCACCTCGGGTTATTCCGATAAGAGTATTAAGCTTTTCGGTATTTTCGATACCGTGACAGCCGGCAAAAAGACGAAGAAAGCACCTTTCGCCGTATTCATTTATTTTGCTTTCATAGAAATTCGCGGTTTCATGCAAAAGCAGAACAGTATCACGAAATCTGTTATCGGATTTCAGAAAGCTCAGCGCGTCCCCGGTGTCATCACGGCTGTTTTTTATAAAGAGTGCGGCAAACGCGACATCGGGCGATGAAATATTTTCTATACTGTTGCAGACGGTGTTATATTGTTCGTCCGTAAGAGCATCAAGAGACGGAAAAACCGTTTTGATAACGGACGAGAAACGGACAAGCACCCTTGAAGCGTCTTTGCCGACAAGCAGCTTTTTAAGCTCGACAAATATACGCTCGGATGAAATATTGTAGAGCAGCTCGGCATTTTTTATCATACTGTCTGCCGTATTTTCTTCAACCGCAAAACCGAGAACGGACGAAAAACGGATACCCCGCATTATTCTGAGCCCGTCCTCGTTAAAGCGTCTGTCGGGGTCGCCGACACAGCGGATAATTTTGTTTTTAATATCGTTTTCACCGCCGAACGGGTCGACAATACCGTCACGCTCACTGTACGCAATGGCGTTGACCGTAAAATCACGGCGTGCCAGATCATCTCTGATATTGCGTGTAAAACAGACGGATTTCGGGTGGCGGTTATCGCCGTACTCACCGTCAATTCTGAATGTGGTAAGCTCCAGATTATTCCCGTCGGAGCGAACGGTAACGGTACCGTGCTTTATTCCGGTGTCAATTGTGCGAAAATCCGAGAATATTTCCTTTGTTCTGTCGGGAGTACAGGACACGGCAATATCATAGTCGTGCGGCATTTTGCCCATAAGAGCATCACGCACACAACCGCCGACAAGGTAGGCACTCTCGCCTGCCGCATACAGTCTGTCGGTAACTTTTTTTACATAATCGGGAATAAACAAGAAACACTCACCGTCCGGATACAATTAGCAATTAGCAAGCAGAAAAGGGGCCGGGGAAGACACTGCGTGTCTTTGATTATAAAGCTTCGCCTTTTGCCGACTCCAC
This sequence comes from bacterium, assembly GCA_963625735.1. Taxonomy (GTDB): domain Bacteria; phylum Bacillota; class Clostridia; order Oscillospirales; family Acutalibacteraceae; genus RUG806. The sequence continues at coordinate 747 of CAVFUV010000275.1, read as the reverse complement.
ACTCCACACTCCACTCTCCACTCTTTTTGCAAGCTTTATTTTACTCTAAAATTAACATTTTTTCAAGGAGATAAACCATGCATCCGATAATTACAAAAATAAGGCACACGCTGATAAAGGGCGTTTTAGGTGCTTCGGAAATTCTGTACGCAGTGACAGGGGGCAAAAGACCGCACTTTATTTTTGCGGACAGAAGAAAAATTAAAGATATAAACACAGATGTAAGAATTATCGAAAAGACACAGACAAGTGTCACAATCGCAAAATTCAGATCCGACGGCACTATTGACAACGGCGATTTCAAAATTCTCACCGGAACGGATCTGCACTTAGGCACACCGGGGTATGACAAGAACAGAAAATCAATCGATTTTATGATTAAACACATTGAGAACGAAAAGCCCGATCTTGTGATATTTACAGGTGATGTCATTTTGTCCGACTGTCAGCAGATTGACGCCGTGCAGTTTGCGGGAATCATGGAAAAGCTCGGCGTTTACTGGTGCTATGTTTTCGGCAATCACGAGGCAAGAGAAGAAAAAGAATATTGGCAGATTGTAAAATGAACTTGCAATAGTAAAAAAATAATATCCATAGTGACGATCCTGTGGTAGAATTAAGTCACCACAACGCAAAACACCAACAAAAGGAGCAATCACTATGGACAATCAGAATTATACCACAGAACATCGCAAATGGAAACACCTTTTGCCGGAAGAACGTCATGAAATTGAAGTTCGATTGAAA
>CAVFUV010000274.1:0-2865 GCA_963625735.1 bacterium | reverse complement strand
CTTGACATCCTTAGCAGACAATGTTATACCCTTGCTCATAGTTTCATGTTCGGGGCTCCAGTCACGGATATCATACTTTGCGTCCTTGCCGTTCCAGCTGATGAGGTTAAGCTCGTTCTGCCATCCTCCGCTGCCTTCGGAAATAACACCTATATGCTTTTCGATGTTGTAAGAAAAATTAGGCACGGTTATTTCTCCTTTCCTCGCATTTCCTTTATCTGTATATATAATATATATTTGTTCGGAGAAAATCAAGAGGTTTTTATGATTTTACATCAATTTTGTTTATTTCTTCAAACCAAACACAAAAATCAATTAACAATTAAGAATTAACAATTAACAATTTCGTCAGTCTGCGGACTTGGATTATATGGCGTTGCCGACTTTAAACCATTCAAAACACATGTCTGTTTATTGGTGATTATTCTCAATATGCAATATAAATTATTCGGAAAGAAAATACAATTCTGTAACATCTGAACAAAAAGTATTACAAAGCTGTATCAATTTGTAACCGATTTTTAATTTACTTTTTCGAACAATAGCGGTATAATCTGCTCGAAAAGATAACTCAGTAAGAGGTTCAGACAATGCGAAAATTCTTTAATGACAACAAATCGATTATAATAACACTGTTTCTTGTAGCGGTTGTTTTCTGTATTTCCGTTGTTGTCACTTCATATATCGGCAGTGTTTCCCCCGAACTGCTGCTTAAATAAAATTTCTCTTTTCCCTTTTTTTCAGCCGTCCGTCAGGGCGGCTTTTTTGCAATTCAAAGGAATTGCAAAAAATAATTAACAATTAAGAATTAACAATGTCGGAAGTCCCGCGGACTTGATTTTATATAGCTTCGCAGAGAATATCACTGCAAAAAACCGAATTTACTTTTATGTCTGTATCACTGGCCACCGGATACAGACCACTGAATACTGTTTTTTTTGGAATTTAACTAACATATATTCACCATCTAAAAAATATATTATTTGTATTTATATTCGAATCGAAATGTGCTATACTTATTTTGTATTGCATAATTTTTGTGATTTTTTTCGGAGGTGATTTTTACGGATATTCGCATCGGCGACACATTGCAGATGAAAAAAGCTCATCCGTGCGGTTCAAAGACTTTTCTTGTACTGCGTTCCGGCATCGATTTCAAGCTTAGGTGCGAAGGGTGCGGACATGAAGTCATGGTTCCGAGAGTAAAAGCGGAGAAAAATATAAAGCAGGTTATAAGGGAGAACGGAAATTAGCAATTAGCAATGGTGCGAGGAGCGATAGCGACGAGCACGATGCGAGCGAAGCGAGCATATGCCGCGACGAAGTGCGTCAGCACGGAGGAGCGGCAAGCCGCCTCGGATAGCGAGGCGGCACATCATGCCGTAAGAAGCGTAAGCGTATTACGGCAGTCGGCTCGGCCAGCGAGCCGACGCAGCCATGCCGTAAGAAGCGTAAGCGTATTAAGGCTCAGCCCGCCGGTACGGCAAAGCCCGGCAACGCCGAAATAGCCCACCTCCTGCGAAGCTTATACAATCCAAGACACGCAGTGTCTTCCGACATTGTTAATTCTTAATTGTTAATTGTTAATTAGAAAAACGCACACAGCGACTTCCTCGTTTTCCCGACCCTTATCACATTCCCTACCCAAAGAAAGAGATACGCCAATGATTGAAAAATTACAGCAGATAGAAAACAGATACAATGAAATAAACGAACGCCTCTGCCTGCCCGAGACGGCGACTGACATTTCCCTTTCATCGTCGCTTCTTAAGGAGCTTAAGAGCATTACTCCCGTTGTCGAAAAGTTCGGCGAGTACAAAAAAAACGAGCGGAATACGGCAGACGCAAAAGCCCTCTTAGACACGGCAGGCGACGACAAAGAGCTTAAGGAGCTGGCGCTTGAAGAATATACATCGGGCAAGGAAAACGCCGAACGACTGTTAAACGAGCTTAAAATTCTGCTTCTCCCCAAGGACGAAAACGACGGCAGAAACATTATCATGGAAATCCGTTCCTCGGCGGGCGGCGAAGAGAGCGCACTGTTCGCGGGCGTGCTTTTCAGAATGTACACCATGTACGCTCAGACAAAGGGATGGAAAACCGAAACACTGTATCTTAACGAGTCATCCCTCGGCGGCATAAAAGAAATTTCCTTTATGATATCGGGCGAGAACGTATACTCACGCCTGAAATTTGAAAGCGGCGTTCACAGGGTTCAGCGTATCCCCGTCACGGAATCTAACGGCAAAATTCAGACTTCAACCGCGACGGTTGCCGTTCTGCCCGAAGCAGAGGAGGTTGACGTTAAAATCAATCCCGAGGATCTGCAGATTGATACCTTCCGTTCATCGGGTGCGGGCGGTCAGCACATCAACAAAACGGAGTCCGCCATAAGAATTACGCACATTCCGACAGGCACTGTCGTTGAGTGTCAGGACGAGAGAAGTCAGTACAAGAACAAGGACAAGGCCATGAAAATTCTCCGCTCACGCATTCTGCAGATGGAGCAGGAAAAGCACGACAAAGAGATAGCCGGCGAACGAAAAAGTCAGGTCGGCACAGGCGACAGAAGCGAGAGAATACGCACCTATAACTACCCTCAGGGCAGAGTAACCGACCACAGAATAGGTCTCACCCTCTATAAGCTTGAAGCAATTCTGAACGGTTCGCTTGACGAGCTGACAGACGCACTTATAACAGCTGATACGGCGGCGAAACTGCTTTCCGCAGGAAATTGACAGCACAAATCCGACTCACAGTTTGGTGTGTGAAGCTGTACTAAGTGTGGAGTGTGGAGTGTGGAGTGTGGTTGGACCTGTATAATAAAAGTGTACATTTGAAGTTCGTAATGATATAATGCAAATA
>CAVFUV010000273.1:0-2897 GCA_963625735.1 bacterium | reverse complement strand
TATTTGCATTATATCATTACGAACTTCAAATGTACACTTTTATTATACAGGTCCAATGCATTATGCATTCTACATTCTACATTGGTTGTCACAAAAAAAACGGCAGTTGAAACGCTTAGTCCTACTGCCGTTCTTTTAAGTATTAAGTTTATACCTGCGGTGCGTTTGCCGGTACATCGGCTTTTCTGACTTCGACCTTTTGAGGTGCGTTTGCCGGTGCGTTCTTTGCCTGCTCTTCGGCGGCAAGTACCTTTACAACATCAAGAGCAACCTTCTGCGGCTCTTTGTCAATTAAAATCTTTTCAAGGCGTTCTCTTGAGATGCTGCCGTCCGCTCCCGCGAACTTGCCGAGCATATCACCAAATGCCTTTGAGTTGTCGATTTTCTTTTTGATATCAGCCACACCTTCAAGAGCAGCCGCATCGTCGATATTATAAATAAGAAGACTCTCGGCATTGCCGACCTTCTGTGCACCTGTTTTGGAACGTTCAATCTGAATTATGCTGTGGATAACACATGCTCTCAAAACGTCATGTGCCAGGTCCGCATTGACGGCGGTGCTTTTATCACCTTTTACAAAGCATTCGTTAATCGGGTCGACAATTTCCTTTTTCGCAAAATCAACAAGCGCGGTTTCGTATTTGTCGGGTTCAAGCCCGCGCATGGGTTTTACGGAGTCAATATACTGTGCCTCAGCCATCTGACCGGCAACGGTTATGTTCTGACCCTTATATATGTCATATGAAACCTTTTCGGCAATGTCGTGTGCGTCAAAGCTGTTAAGGAAATTCTCAAGCTCCGCACCTGCCAGATATTTATTGACAGCGGGTATGTTATTGATTATAACAACAGCCTTCATCATATCCTTGCCTGTTAAAGAACCGGTTATCTGTCTGCCGAATTTTGTTATATCCTCATCATTCATTTTGCCGATAGCCTCGGCTACCGGACCGACTTTATCGGACTTGAGTATACCCTGCTCTTTCATAACAAGCTCGGATAATACCATAAACCCAACCGTCTGTGCATATGCCTCGGTGGCGATGGTGTTTTCGGCACTGAATTTATCATCTGCGGCGTTTATCGATTTCAAAGTCGTTCTGATGTCAGATGCATCGATGCTGAGATTTTCGGGCAGTTTAACCTTATCATAGAAATTCTCAATGCGGTCTGCAAGCCACTTGACAGGATTGTCCATACGGGCATTGCGGTCCTCTTTGCGGGCATTATCGAGTTCTTGCTTTTCTTTAAGACGTTTGTCCGTTTCAATTAATTTGCCGATTTCGGCAGGTGTTTTGCCTGCGACATTCGTGGCATTCATCTGCTCTATACGACGAAGCATCTCAAGTCTTTCCTCGGCAAAAGCTTTGAGCATTCTGCCGGCTTTTACATGACGCTGAGTCCACTTGTTTCCACCTGTTGCGGGCTTTGTGGCAAGATAGGTATCCGAGGCATCCAGAAGCCTGCGATAATATGCATATGCATTGCGGTAATCGCCGGGTTTTGTAATATTGCCATAACGCTTTGCCTCTTCAAAGGCGTTTTTCATTTTTTTGAAAACCTTTGAGCTGCTGTGATACCAGGGGTCAAGCTCCTTCAATTCATTCGTAATGTCTCTGCGTACGGATTCAATACCGTCGGTAAACACTTTTTCGGGCGGCTGTGCGATAACAAAGCGTCCGTTTTTATACTGAAAAGGAACACGTCTTCCGTGCAGTTCCGCGATAAATGTTTTATCGAAATCAAAATAAGGTGCGGCCTTTTCCGTTGACAATGATTGCAATGTGTAACCGCCGTCTTCTCTTTTTGCCTCAATTTCGATTTTGAGATCCTTTATTTTGAGACCGCAGGCAAGAATTCCCCTTTCGAGTTTGGCGGTATTTTTAAGAGATTGTCTGAAGTTTGCATCTGCCAAAAATACACTGACAACATCGTTCCCGCTGACAATTTTTGAATATTCATCAAAGTTATCGGGATCACGGGCCTTCTTTTTATCGATGCCTGCATCTTCTGTCAAATCATCATATTTTGCAAATCCATTGTCATCATACTCAGTGCCGTTAAGGGTGATATCTTCAAGATCATAATCATCTATTATATCCGGGTCTAAGAACTCATAAGCAGGGTTACCGATCAGACGCATTCTATGAATTCCCTCGGTTATAATAGAACTTCTTTCTCTTAACTCAAGAAAACGATCTTTTTCCTCCTGGGTCAAATCATAGAGCTCGGGAGCAAATTTGGCAAAGTCTTCGGCATCGGCAGAGATATGAACAGCACGTTCCAGCAATAAATAATTCTTTGCAAGCTGCTCGGGGGACAGATTTTCATCAGTGAGCTCATCAATTCTGAAGGGAACATCTTCGATTTCCTTCAAGCTGTCCAAAACAATCTTTCTGCGTTTTTCACGGATTATCTTGTCAGCCTGTTCATCGGTCAGATAGGGATTATCCTTGCGAAGCTCATCATAAAGAAGTTTTGTATTTCTTTCTTTATTCTGCGGCTGTTTATCAAACAGCTTGACAACGTCTGCATTGTAATCGGCTATCTGTTTTTTCTGTTCTGCGGTCATACCCGGAGTTTCCGCACGGAAAAGACGCTGAAGAGTACGGGGAATAGTGGTATTTTCTTCATATCCCGCCGTATGTAATTTTATTTCTTTCTCCGCACAGCTGTCGAAGATAATGCATTCAAGTACCGCTTCGCTTTTCTTTCTGCGTTCGGCACTTTCCTCGGGAGTAAACCTTTTCATAGGACGGGGATTTGCTACATTTTTGTGGGGGTATCTCTCGATAAGTTCAATAATATCATCGACTTCAATAGGGGATGCAAACACAGTCTGAACGTAAAATTTAATTTTCTCACGAACTTGCTGAATATTCAATTCCGGTGATGCC
>CAVFUV010000272.1:0-2912 GCA_963625735.1 bacterium | reverse complement strand
GGAGCTCAGGAACATATATTCGGTATCGGTAACCATAAATATGGTTTCAATTTCTTTTGCGAGCTTTTTGTTTGTAAGTGCCTGTTTAAACTCATCCTCGTAGTCGGACAGAACTCTGAGTCCTTTTACAATAGCCACCGCACCTTTTTTTACGGCGTATTCGGCAAGCAGGCCGTCATAGAAATCAACTTCGACGTTCGGGATAAAGCTTACACTTCTCTTTATAAAATCTACTCGCTCGGATGGAGTAAAAAGTCCGCTTTTTTTCTTTGAATTTATAAGAACAACGACTATAACCTTGTCAAACATTTTAGCTGTTCGACGGATTATATCAAGGTGCCCTACGGTAATGGGGTCAAAGCTGCCCGGACAGATTGCGATTGATGCCAACGACAAAAGACCTCCTTACTTTTTTATTTACTGCGATAGAGTGTTATTTTTATTGCGGAGTATTTGTATGTCTTTTTTATCTCAAAATTTTCGAATGTTTCGGGCAGTTCTTCATCCGCTTTTGTTTCACAGACAACAACGGAAGTATCTTTAAGCACCCGCGGCAGATATTCAAAAGCTTTATCTATAAGTCCGCAGTGATAGGGCGGATCAAGAAAAACAATATCGAATTTTTCGTCTGTTCTGCCGAGAAAAGCTATCGAATCACTCATAACAAGCTTTGCCCTGTCATTAAAACCGACCGTGTCGATATTTGACTTGACAACATTAAGACTTTTTCGGGAGCTGTCGACAAAAACGGCGCTTTCGGCTCCCCTGCTTAAAGCTTCAATGCCAATCTGGCCGCTGCCTGCGAACAGGTCGAGCATACCGGAGCCCGGAACCTCAAACTGTATAATATTGAAAACGGATTCTTTGACTTTATCGGTAGTCGGGCGTACATCCATACCCTCGGGTGCCGTTAATTTTCTTCCCCTTGCCGTACCGCCGACTACACGCATACTAACTCCCCGCTACACAAAAATAATCAATTGTTATTATCACACCAAAACATACATTTTGTCAATATATTTTTATTATTTTAGAGTTAACGGAAGTGTTTCAGACGAATTATTTGTTATTTCTGAAATAAATTCTGACATTTTCGGCGGCAACGGCAGTCATTCCCGGTACGGATTCAAGCTCGGTTATGTCGGCTGCTTTTATGGCGGATACCGTCTTAAATCTGTCCATAAGAGCCTTTGCTCGGGTTTTGCCTATACCGTCTATATTAAGAAGTGACGACTCAAGTGCTGTCATTTTTCTTTTTTTGCGGTGATAGGAAATTGCATAACGGTGAACTTCCTCCTGAATTGAGCCGACAAACGAAAACACGCTTCTGTTGTCTTTTATCATGATTTCCGCTCCGCCGCTTGTAATGGCCCTTGTACGGTGCTTGCCGTCCTTTACCATGCCGAAAAGCGGCACGTCGAACTTTCTCGCTTCAAAGATTTCACGCACGGCATTGACCTGCCCGATGCCTCCGTCAAGAAGAATAAGGTCGGGTTTTACACCGAAGCCTTCCCCTGCCCCTTCGTTTTGATAATATTCATTAATTCGCCTGTTAAGCACCTCGGCGAGAGAACGAAAATCATCCTGCCCTTCAAATGACTTAATCATAAACCGCCTGTATGAGCTTCGAAGCGGCTTGCCGTCCTTATAAACTACCATACCGGCGACATTTTCGTGACCCTGTGTGTTTGATATATCATATGATTCTATATACTGAGGATAGTCTTTAAGTCCCAAAAGCTCCTGCAGTTCAAGAAGAACCGCTCTGCCTTTGTCATTATACGATAACGACCGAGACAGCTTTTGCATTGCGTTATTTTTCGCACTCTCTGCAACACCGTAATTTTCACCCGCTAAAGGATGAATAATTTTCACTTTTTTGCCCTTGATTTCAGACAGATAACGCTCTGTGTCTTCCATGTTATCAAATTCGCTGTCAACGCAAATCTGCGAAGGAATATATGTTTTATCGGAATAATAGGCGGCAATAATCTCCGAATATTCTCCGGTAATATTGTCTATTTCATCCGTTATAAATGTTTTTGTGTCGACCAGATCATAATCTCTGAAAACAAGCACGCAGACACATGTTTTTCCGGATGAAGTCGCGACACCGAATACATCCTGTTCCGGCGTTTTAACGGAAACAACATGCTGTTTTTGTGCAACTCGCTCAATGGCTCTTATTCTGTCACGGATTTTTGCGGCCTTTTCAAATTCAAGATTATCGGACGCCTGCGTCATCTCGGAATTAAGCTGCTTAATGTATTCGCTTTTTCCGCCCAGAATAAACTTTACGGCATCATCTACATTTTTATCATAGTCCGTCTGTGAAATAAGTCCACAGCAAGGAGCGGAACACAGCTTAATATGATAGTTAAGACACGGACGGGACTTTTTGTTTATGTCCATCGGGAAGTTTTTGGAGCAATGTGACAGCATAAAAATGTCAAGAGCCTGTCTTACGGCTGTGCCTGAGCTTTCGGATGAAGTGTAAGGCCCGTAATACACTGCTTTGTCATCATCTTTCTGCTTGACTGCGGACAGCTTTTTCCACTTGTCGCCCGATACCTTCACATAGCTGTAACCCTTGTCATCCTTAAGCAGAATATTATATTTCGGCTGATGACGCTTTATGAGATTGCATTCGAGAACAAGTGCCTCAAATTCGCTTGAGACAATAATATAATCGAAGTCGCAGACATTCTCAACCATTTTGCGAACCTTACGGGTGTGATTGTTCTGCGAGCCGAAATATTGTGATACTCTGTTGCACAGTACCTTTGCCTTACCGATGTATATAATTTCACCGGCATCATTTTTCATTATATATACGCCGGGCTTTTTCGGAAGAGCCATGGCTTTTTTTCTTAATTCTTTTATTTCCATTCTTCAAGAAAGGGGCCGGGGAC
>CAVFUV010000271.1:0-2921 GCA_963625735.1 bacterium | reverse complement strand
CTGTTAAACAGTGTAATCAGAAAAATAAGTTAAATTCAAACAGAAAGGACGGTTATCATGAAAAAAAAGAAATATTTATTCAGGCTTTTTTCCGTCATTGTCAGCCTTCTTATTGTAATGAATGTTACTTCCTTTGCCGCTGTGGCTTTGGTTGCCCTGAATGAGGGAAGTAAGGAAGCCGGTATTGTCGATGAATTAAATCATTCGATATATTACTATCCGATTACACCCGAAAAAACTCCGGACAAGTGGGCTGAATTTGAATCACATTCCGAAATGATAAACGCTTGTGAAATACCGGAATATACATTGAATATGATGTCAACTGAGCAGTTGCTATCAACATGTATCAATTATCCTTTGATGGGAGATGCCTTGTGTTATAATGACATTGCCTCCGGTTTTGAACTTTTCGTGCAGCATCACAACGGCTTAACGGCTTTGTTCAAAAGAAATGATATATCCGATGTCGTTACAAAAGCATTTAGCAGTATCAGGCTGACACAGAATGCGATTGATGACAGCCTCCTCGGAATTCTTCTTATAACACAGTATGCTGTACAAAAAAATGTTATTGCCGAAAATGATATGCAAACAATCGCTGCAAAATGCCCGGCATTAAACGGCGTCGTGGACAGTGTAATAGTGCAGGAGCTTTTAACCGGAATTACGATGTTGTCAACTGCAAGTTATTCATATACGACAACGACAGTGTATACACCAAATGGTTCGGCTGTTTCCGGACGAGTTTACTCATCCGATCTTACAACCAGCGACAAAACCTATTGTAATAATTATGTCAGCACAAATTATCCCAATGCGACTAAAATTTCAGGACCGACTATTTATTATAATTGTCATTCATATGCGTGGTATTCTTCTGTTTACAGTACAAACCATGTATGGATTAATAATCCGAGTGCTTATCGTACGGATGGAAGCTACTCGCTTAACGGAATAATCGGTAGTGGATATTCTTTCCCGACAGGTGCTGTTCATGGGAACAAGGCATATTATAAAAATTCATCCACAACGACATCAAATGATCATTCGGCCATAATTTACAGTTCGACAAAATATACATCAAAGTGGGGCAGAATGGCTTTGATGAGACATGCTCAGTCATATTGTCCGTATTACTATAACAGTAGTTCGACGCTTATATACATTTATGAACGATGAATTGATGGACTGAAGTTTTTCTGTATTTTCACATATCCTAAAAAACGAGCAGTCGATATATTATGGATATGCTTGAAATTGGCATAGGTGTTGTGTAAAAGTTACACAAAATAATATTGCCGTCACACAAAAAATTGTGCATATAAGTTGACATAATTTTTTTAAGATAGTATAATAAGGGGGTAGGGAAACTTACCTCTTTATAATTTTTTTTGAAACGGAGATGCATTTCCATGAAAAAAGCTTTAGCCGTATTTTTGAGCATTCTTATGCTTCTGCCCGTATGTGCCGTCGGTGCGTCCGCCGCGTCTGTCGGTGACAGCGGTACATTTTCCGTGTTCTGTTACAATGTAGCCGGACTTCCCACCATCGACTTTCTGACCGGCGGAGAAGACAAGGATGTCATGCAGAATCAGATTGACATCGGCAGATATGTCGAGGAAAAGGGCTACGATATTTTCGCCACACAGGAGGATTTCGGTTATCACGATAATCTTGTCGCACAGCTGACATCCTACCAGTACGCCACACAGCATCACGGCGGTGTTCCCTCCGGTGACGGCACGAACGTATTTACAAAGACATACAAAATGTATAACGAAAAGCACATTCCGTGGAATACTCTCGCAGGGCTGGTCGATGGCGGTGCGGATGAATTTTCTCAGAAGGGCATTACATATGTCTGCATAGAGATTGCCGACGGCGTTCTTGTCGATTTCTATGACATTCACGCCGACGCATACGGTGATGAAGACTCTCAGGCTGCCCGTCTTGATAACTTCACACAGCTTAAGGAGCTTATTGACAGCCGTACGGTTGACCGTCCCGTCATAGTAACAGGCGATTTCAATGTTTATCTCCTGGGCGGTTATGACTGCGGTCTTAAGGATCTTCTCATAGACGAATGCGGTCTTAAGGATTCGTGGATAGAGCTTTACAACAACGGCAACTATACCGATGCTTCTTACTATAAGAGCACTGTTGACGGCACTCTGCCTGACAAGTGGGGCAACTGGGACTCCGTTGAACGCTTCCTTTATAAAGACGGTGGCGGCATCCATATTGACTGCACATCGTTTAAGTATGTTGATGTTATGAACAGATATAATAAGTCCGCATCCGATCACAATGCGGCTGAGGCTATGTTCAGCTATACCGTAACGGCCGAGAGCGGCGATCAGGGCGACCTTGATTCCGGACACGGCACAAGCAATTTCCAGGAGTTTATCCGAAAAATCGTTGCTTTCTTCAAGGCTCTGTTCCTTGCGTTCAGCAACTTCGACACAATAAAAGAACAGCTTCAGAGCTATTTCTCATAAGATGCGGAGGTCAGAAAATGCCTTTTATAGAAATCAAGACATCAAAAAAGCTTACTCCCGACATCGAAACAGCCATAAAATCCGCACTCGGACAGGCAATCAGTGTTTTCCCGGGCAAGAGTGAGTCATGGCTTATGTGCTCGATAGCCGACGGACAGCATATGTGGTTCAAGGGTAACGATACCTCCGACAGCGCGTTTGCGGAAGTAAAGCTATTCGGACCTGTCGACCCCGCCTCCGCCGAGCGTTTCACCGCCAAGCTGTGCGACATTCTCGAAACACACGCAGGTGTTAACGCCGACAGAATATATGTCAGATATACCGGCGGCAACCTGTGGGGATGGAATGGGGCTAACTTTTAGTTCTATAGTAAACGACATAAGTAATGGCACTAAGCCTATAAAAATGTGTGTCTATGAA
>CAVFUV010000270.1:0-2932 GCA_963625735.1 bacterium | reverse complement strand
CTTTACGATAAGGTAATAAGACGCCTTTAAGGAGATTTTTATGCTTGATAAAACCGAACTCAACAGAATATTCGAAACAATTAAAACCAAAAAAATATGCGTAATCGGCGATTTCTGCGTTGATATTTACTGGAATGCCGACATGACGAAATCGGAGCTGTCAAGGGAAACGCCGCATTTTCCTCTGCCCGTAACGGATGAACGTGTCTATCTCGGTGCCGGCGGAAATGTTGCCGCAAATCTTATGGCACTGAACCCCGCCGCTGTTATTCCCATTACCATGGTAGGGGACGACTGGCGCGGAATGCTTATGACCGATATTCTCAAGAATAACGGATTTGACACCCGCTTTGTCATAAAAACGCTCGGGCGGTTTACAAACGCCTATTGCAAGCCGATGCGCAAAGGCATTTCCGACACGGTGTATGAAGACCCGAGACTTGATTTTGATAACTATACTCCGATTGATGAAGAAACCGAAAAGCTTGTCATAAAAAATCTTCGCAAGGCCGCAAAACAGGCGGATGTCATAATCGTTGCCGATCAGTTTAAAAACGGCATAATGACCGATGAAGTGCGAAAAGAGATAAATGCCATTTGCAGGACAGATAAAACGGTTATAGTCGACAGTCGGTATAATATCGACAAATACAGTCACTGTATATTAAAGCCGAATGAAGTCGAGTGCTGGCGTGCGGTTTATCACGATGAGGGGTATATGAATGCTTCATATGAAGACTTCTGCCACGCCGCCGAAACATTAGCCAATAATAATTCATCACTTGTTTTTTGCACACTCGGAGGCAGAGGCTCGGTTGTTACCATGGGCTTCGGTGTCACAAAGACCGAAGCCGTGAAATGTGAGCCGCCGATTGACATATGCGGAGCGGGGGACACCACACTTTCGGCTTTTGCAAGCGCCTTCTCGTGTGCTGCGTCCGTAGAAAATGCCGCTCGGTTTGCTTCTTTTGCGTCGGCTGTCACAATAAAAAAAATCGGCGTGACCGGCACTGCGTCACCCGAAGAAATTCTCGCTTTATTTGATTCATTAGAAGATAATACAAGCCGTTTTGACGGACTTTCGGGTGTCTATGCCGAGAGCCGCCCGGGGTACTCCGATGACGCTGTTGACGATATTGTCGCGTCTCTTCCGGAACATCCGATTATAGCCGATATCGGTTCGGGCACGGGCAAGCTTTCTAAAATGCTTCTCGACAAAAATGCCTTTGTTTACTGCGTTGAGCCCAATGATGAAATGCGTGCGGTGTCGGAGGAGTATCTTAAAGGCTATAATAACGTTAAGATAATAAACGGAACGTGCGACAAAACCACGCTTGATGACAAAAGCGTTGACTGCATTACGGTTGCCCAGGCGTTTCATTGGTTTGATCCGAATGATTTTCTTAAGGAGTGCCGCAGAATATTAAAGCCCGGCGGAAAAGTGTATCTTCTGTGGAACACAAGGGATGTTAAAGCTCCCGTAAATGAACGCTGTATAGAAATTTACTCGGAATTTTGCGATGATTTCCACGGCTTTTCAAAAGGCATGGAGTCGGATGATACCGTAATCCGTGAGTTCTTCGGCGGTGAATACAAAAAAGAAGTCTACCCCTTCCCACTTGTCTTTAACAAAGAACAGTTTGTCAAGAGATGTCTCTCAAGTTCCTACGCACTCAGAGAAAACGACCCCGGGTTTGCCGATTTCAAGCACCGCTTCGAAGTCCTTTTTGATGAGCTGAACGAAGACGGAACTGTAATTGTGCCGAATGAGACAACTGTTTATTTTAATGCTAAAAGCTTGTAAAAACATTTTAGCGAAAACAAGTTTGCAAAGCTAAGTGTGGAGTTTGGATAGTGGAGTGTGGAGTTGCCCGACTTGCAGTCTTTTCGTTTGGCTTGAATTTATTTTATGAAACATCGCTACTGTCCCCGACCCCCGACCCCCGGCCCCCGGCCCCTCTGAAAAAAAGCTTCGGCTCCCTCAGGAGTCGAAGCTTTTTTTCAGTGTTCGGGACGAAGAATTTTTATCTTTTTGCCCATTTTATAGTGCAGAACATTATCGTGAAGTGACAGATCAAAGCTTGCCTTGTTGCCGTCGTTGTCAACCGCGTGTTTCGGCAGAATGCTGTCAAAGTGAACCGTCAGCTCATCCGTTGAAAATACATCGGCGTATTCTCTAAGGTCTGCAAGGTTAACCTTATCAAGAACATACTGCGCGAAGAACGGAGGAATAAGCTTCGGTGTAAGCTTCGTAAGGAAGAATACCTCAAATTTGCCGTCGTTCTGGTCGGCGTTGGGGTAAAGTGTGATGCCGCCCATGCCCTTTGAAGTCGTAATAAGCGCGAGGCACGTTCTGATTGATTTTGTCTCGCCGTTTGCCGTGTATGTCAGCTTTACAAACTCGGGCTTTTTAAGGATAACGGGCAGTGCAGATACGACATATGCCGCGTGACCGAGAGCCTTTTTAAGCTTTGTGTTGACAAGGAAGGGGATAGGAGCGACATAGCAGAACGCAGAAACATAAGCTACCGGCTCGCCGTTGACTATGATTGAGTCCATCATGGTCTCTGTGCCTTCCTCTGCAAGCTTGTCAACCGACTTAATCGGATCTTTTCTGAAAAGATTGAAGTTGTTTGCCATGTCGTTTGTTGTGCCGACGGAAATATGGGCATAAACGGAGTGCTGTTCAATCTCGTTAAAAGCTCTTACGGCTTCGTTAACCGTTCCGTCACCGCCTAAAGTGATAAGATAATCCGACACGGGGTCAAGCTTTTTGATAAGCGGAATAACGTGACCGGCGTATTCACTCTTTACAACCGCATTGAGAGTAAGACCGCGTTCGACCATCTTGAAGATAAGATGATCAAGTGCCGCCTGTGAGAATTTTGTGGCTATGGGATTGTATATTATACTGAAATTCATACTATTACCC
>CAVFUV010000269.1:0-2932 GCA_963625735.1 bacterium | reverse complement strand
GCTATATACCGACGGCAATGATGGGTGCCTCTAATGTTACGTTGTTGAATGAAGGAGTGAAGATTAAATGAATTTTACGGATAAATATAACCTGAATATGCCTGAAGCTGACGAATATGTTGACATTTCGGACTTAAATGAAAACGCCGAAGCGATTGATACGGCATTGTTCACGATTGACAGCAAGGTTGATGAATTGTCGGAAACCGTGGCTGACTTATCGACAGAACAGGCAAACTTCGTGCAAAAAGAATTTAAAACAGGTAGCACAAGCAGTTATAAAGAACTTTCCGATAACAATTTTACCGATGAAGAAAAAGCAAAACTGGCATCATTGAGTGGCGGAACTTCAGTAGATGAAGGGGCATCTGTGTTCAACGGTTTAACGGCTTCTTTTTATGGTGATAGTTTAACGGAAAAAATTCGCATTACGCAAAAGGAGATGACGAAGATGAGTAACAGTTCACTTGTTAACTACACGAAGCTGTCCCCGAATAACAGCGGAAAAAGAACGCAGGCAATAACGAGAATAACTCCGCATTGTGTGGTCGGTCAGTGTTCGGTCGAAACGCTCGGCAACATCTTTTATCCGAGTTCAAGACAGTGCAGTTGCAATTACGGCATCGGTTCAGACGGTCGGGTCGGTCTTTACTGTGATGAAGGCAACCGTTCGTGGTGCAGTTCAAGCAACTACAACGACCAGAGGGCGGTCACGATTGAATGTGCCAGCGATGCATCTGAACCGTACGCCTTCAAGGATGTCGTTTACAATAAGCTCGTTGACCTTTGTGTTGACATTTGCAAGAGAAACGGCAAGAAGGTTCTTCTGTGGCTCGGCGATAAAAGCAAAACAGACAGCTATGAAAAAAGCATGAAGTCCGATGAGATGCTATTGTCCGTCCATCGGTGGTATGCAACTTATAAGACCTGTCCGGGCACATGGATGTACAATCGAATGGGACAGCTTGCGGCGGATGTAACCGAAAAGCTTAATCCTACAACGGTCAAGACCGAAAAAACGACGGATGACCTTATCAGAGTGCAGTGCGGTGCGTTTACCGTCAAGGATAACGCCGAAAACTATCTGAAACAGGTCAAAAAGGCGGGTTTTGACGCGTTTATCAAGCAAGAGGGCAAATATTACAAGGTGCAGGTCGGTGCGTTTAAGAGCCTTTCAAACGCTCAGAATTACATAACCAAAGTCAAGGCGGCGGGGTTTGACGCATTCCTTATCGGCGGAACAGAGGACAAAGCCGAAAGCGAAGCCGTGAAGGGCGATGTTGACGGCGACGGTGTTGTAAGCGTTGCGGACGCAAGGCAGATATTAAGATACGCGACAAAGCTCGACACTCCGACAGATGCACAGAAAAAGATTGCGGACATTGACGGAGACGGTGATGTTGATGTTGAGGACGCAAGACTTGCGTTAAGGCTTGCGGTTGGGCTTGATAAATGAGATAAAAAGAGAAAAATGCGTAGTTGATGCGTAGTTTTCGCAAGGAAAACGCTAAAAAAATGACAATTCAGGAAAAACAAGCGATAAAAGCGATAATAAGCGATAAAACAATCGTAAATGAAGCAAAATTGCGGAAAATTCTCGAATTTACGGAAGGAGCTGTTGAAAATGACGAAAGAGAACTTCAAAAAGTGGATAGCGGCGGCGGGAGTCAGAGCGATTAAGACTGTTGCTCAGACTGCGATTGCGACGATAGGCACATCGGCGTTTATGGATGATGTTAACTGGGTTGCGATTGGCAGTGCGTCGCTTCTTGCCGGGGTTCTCTCGCTGTTGACGAGCGTGGCAGGGTTGCCGGAGCTTAAGACAGGGGAATATAGCAGTAAAGAAAAATAAACAAATGTACTTGTCAGACAGGGTGATGATATGGAAAACGAAAAAGTTCAATTTAAGCGCCGTACGAGCTCGAATATGCCGAAAAATCAAGTACCGGGTACTATTTATGTCGAAACAGATACCGGAAATATGTATATTGACGACACAACCTATGAAGGCGGAAGAATACAAATATCCGGCAAGTATGCAAAGTATGATCTGAATGGGAATTTATTGACGAACAAAGTTGATAAAGTAGACGGAAAAGGGCTATCGACCAACGATTATACCGATGAAGAAAAAACAAAAACGGATAATACTGCCAATAGACTCGATGAACATACCTCCGATACAAATAATCCACATAATATTACAGCAACACAAATAGGTGCGGCAAAAGTGATGCATAGTCATTCTGTGAGCGATCTGACAAGCGGTGTTTTGCCTGTCGAAAAGGGTGGGACGGGAGTAAGCACACCAAATTCGCTGTTTGCAACTTCAGAGCCGGAAGCCAACGGAACAGCTTCGGCCGGCACCTCGACAAAATTTGCGAGAGCAGATCATGTTCATCCGCAAAATACCGATTTGTCAAAAGCTTTTGAAATCAGTGCCGATGATGCATCCAAAATTCTTTCGGGCAAAATAGATTTTGATGACTCATCGTTAACAGAACTTGCTTCGGGATTATATTTTTTGAATGATGTGACCGCAAAAATGAGCATAGTTGAAGGCATGCTTGACGGAATCAAGTTGACGGGATTCTTGCAGTATATTAAATACATAAACGGTAATAATTCTTACGGACTGCAGATAATATATCGTGGAAATACCGTATATTTTCGTTTGCTTGATTTTGAAACTATTTATCCCAATTTCAGAGCAGTATGTGCTTTTGTAGAAGGAGTAACAGGCATCGGGCTTTCAGTTGGTGGAAATTTATCTACTGACGATTGGAGTGGAAAGGACGGTAAATATTATTATACTTTTAGGTCCGGACATAGCATTACTCTTGAGCCTTCTGTAACTCCCGAATATTTGAAAAATTGTTGTGATTTTAATTGGGCGGTAGAAGATATAGGCGGGTCAGTATCAAGCGGAGAA
>CAVFUV010000268.1:0-2954 GCA_963625735.1 bacterium | reverse complement strand
CTTCTCTTTCCGCGGGCGGTACGGTTAATGATGCGTTTATTAATGCCGCAAGCGACCTTCGAAATCAATATACAGACAGTGATATGATTATAGTTGAGCTTGATGAAATTATTTCCGGACTCAACAACGGCCACACAATCGAAAAACTTCTTGATAATTTAGGACAGCGAAGCGGAAACGAAGACATCGAAAATTTTGCGAATGTTATGGGTAACTGTTATCGTCTTGGTGGCGATTTCAAGAATGTTGTCAGAAAAACAAGAGATATTATCAGCGAAAAAATGCAGATCGATGAAGAAATAAACACAAAGGTCACATCAAACAAGCTTCAGCTGAATGTTATGAGTCTGATGCCGATTGTTATTGTCGGATTTCTGAAAAAAGGCGGCTCAACATTTGCGGAAAATCTGGCAACACCTATAGGTGCGGCGGTTATGACTGTTTCGATTTTGGTTTTTGTCGGTGCTTATGTCTGGGGAACAAAGATAATAGACGTAAAATAACGAGGTGATAATATGAATTTGATTTTTTTGATTGCCGGCAGTTTTTTGTCTGTTGCATTTATTATCGCAATGATGCGAGGAAAACAGTATGATGAAATGCTTGCTCCTCTTGAAGCCGAGACATTTCCTCTTAAATCAATTTACAGTGCCGGTCTCGCAATTACAAATACAAAGCTCGGAAAAATGCAGGGGAAAAGTGCGGATTCACTCAGAAAAAGCACTACTCTGATGTATGAAAAAAAATATGCGGAGTACTATGCACAAATGATTTGGGCTCAGGTTATTTCCTTTGTCTGGATAACTCTTGCAATAGGATTTGATTTGGCCGGGCTCATGACCGATCAGACCGGAATATTACTTTTCGGGGTGGGCGCAATTGTTGTGGCGGCGGTGTTCGGATATTACTTTTATACATTTACAAAAAGCAAAGTTGACACACGAAAGACGGATTGTGAAGTTGAATTTCCCAATGCACTTTCAAAGCTGGCATTGCTTGTAAATTCCGGAATGATTCTGCATAATGCCTGGGAGACCGTTGCGTACGGCAAAGATGGTGTTCTTTATGAGCTTATGCAGAGAACGTGTGAAGACATGAACAACGGAAAAAGCGAAACAGACGCAATGCGTGAGTTCGGAATTCTGTCTGATTCAGATGAAATAAAAAAGTTTACTACAGCTCTGATTCAGGATTTGGAGCGAGGAGGAGGCGGGCTTCCGCTGTTTCTTGCGAATGAAGCATCTGAAATGTGGAGCATGAAACGCCAGCGACTTCTGCAAAAAGGCGAAAAAGCCTCAAGTGCACTTATTGCACCAATTGGCTTGATGTTTGTCGGAGTCATTCTGATTATTATTGTTGCAGCGGTTCAAAGCATGAGTTTTTAAGTGCCATACTGGCATTTGAAATACAAAAATAAAATATGTGAGGAGGTGTATATATGTTTGACGCGATAAACGAGTGGGTTATGTCTGTCTATGTCAGATTCCAAACATGGCTGTATTGCATGAAGGAAGAAGAGAGAGGCGACACAAACTTTATATCGATCATTATTATCCTGGGTATTGTTCTCATCCTGGCAACCGTCTTTATTGGATTTAAAGACACAATAGTAGAAAAGGTAAGAACAGAATTGAATTCGTTTAACCTACAATAATAAAAAAGTCAGAGGTGCGTTCTTTGGACACACCTCTGGCGATTTAAGAAAATAACAAAAGAAATGTTTTACATAGATTGCGGGAGTAGCTATGAAATATATCTCGGCAGAAATATTGGCGGTGCTTTCCGCTGTTGTTGTTTTTCTTGCCCTCGGAGAAAAAGTCAAAATCTTTAATGTGTTAAGCACCGAGGAAAATGAAAAAAAGCTGACTGTAAAAATGCCGTTAAGGATGGTGTTAACGGTTATCGCGGCAGCTGTCGGATTTACGGCAACTGTCATGTTATATAAGTATTGTTCGGTTACAATAAATATACTGAGACTTCAGTTTGCATATATCTGTATCGCAGGTGCCGCATGTGTGGATTTGCGAGAGTGCCGTATTCCGAATGTTTTTCCTGCGGCTATGGCAATAGCGGGAATAGTGGCACTGGCTGCTATGTATTTTACGAATGTAGAGGGTGTTATGGCGTATATGCTCAGTTCCGTTGTGGGAACTGTTGCCTGTGCCGTATGCATGTTTATAGTTTACGCACTTACAAAAGGCGGAATCGGCATGGGTGACATAAAGCTGTTATGTGCTCTTTCGCTGTTGTGCGGTGCAAATTCGCTTGGATGCACCGTTGCGGTGGGGGCCGTAAGTTGTGGATTGGTTACAGCTGTATTACTTATTATGAAAAAGAAAAAGATAAAAGACGATGCTTTGCCATTTGCACCGTTTGCGTTTCTGGGCTTTGCTGTATCAGTGATTTTGCCGATTTCTTAAAGGAGAAGAGTAGTTTATGCAGAAAATACGTTTGGTTCTTTCGATATTCCTTATAGCGTTCGTTGCGTTTGGCTGGGTTTCATATTCATCCTCCGCAGCTAAAAATGTTATATCAAGAAAAAAATTTGCGGAACAGGGACTTTCATATTATAACGATGGATTATTTCAGAAATCAATTGAGGCATATGAGAGTGCACAAAAAATAAGTTACAAAACCGACACTGCCGTTGCGTTGGTTAATGCAAGAAAATCCGCTTATGAAGACGGAACCGGTACTTATTCCGATTATACGAATGCATACCTTGATTTGTGTAACGCAAATCCTTCAAATGCCGATTATTGGAGCGGTCTTTTGAATTTTTGTCTTGCAAATGAAGACTACTCAACCGGAATAACCGTTTGCAAGGCAATGCAGAAATTGAATGTTAAAATAGATTCATTGAATGAGCTTACAGACAAATTTAATTATTATTTTAATGAAAAAAACAAGATCTATAATGTTCTTGCGGGAACTCCCTCCTGCTATTATTCTGC